>NZ_JBFODM010000016.1:0-30750 GCF_040908325.1 Aeromonas sp. R4-1 | reverse complement strand
CAGGGCAAGATCGCGAACGTTTTTTAAGCAGGGCACGAGGATTTGACCGACCGAACAGGGTGTGATCTTATACTCTCTTTTACGGGAGTTTCGTCATGAACCATCAAGCGGCATTTACCCAATTCTTCTCCGAACTTGAAGACCCTCGTCAGACAACCAAAATCGCGTACCCCTTCTTCGATGTGGTTTTTCTCACCGTCTGTGCTGCTATTGGTGGAGCTCAAGGTTGGGAAGATATCGAGCTTTTCGGCGAGGCACATCTGGAATGGTTTCAGCGTAATGGATTGTTTCATAACGGATTACCTGTTCACGACACCATAGCCAGGATCATCTCCCGTATTCAACCGGAGCAATTCCAGAACGCCTTCGTCCGCTGGATGCAAGCAACATCAGAACGTACCGATGGTGAGCTGATTGCCATTGACGGCAAGACCTTACGCAGCTCTTACGACCGAGACAGTCGTCAGTCTACCATTCATATGGTCAGTGCCTTTGCCGCTGAGAATCGTCTGGTGCTCGGGCAAGTCAAAACAGATGAGAAATCTAACGAAATCACCGCCATTCCTGAATTACTGGCACTCCTCGATATAAAAGGCTGCCTGGTATCCATCGATGCCATGGGCTGCCAGACTGGAATAGCCTCAACCATAGTCAAGGGCGGTGGCGACTACTTGCTGGCGGTAAAAGGTAACCAGCCCACACTGCATAATGCAGTACGCGCAGCTCTGGCCGAGTCGACCAAGAAGCCGCTGAGTGAAGAAACGCTCAGTGTCGAGAAAGAGCACGGTCGCATCGATGGCCGCGAGTACCATGTGTTACCAGCCGGAGCACTATCAGAGCAATTTCCAGAGTGGAAATCGCTGAAGACTGTCGGTGTCGCAATATCCTATCGAATTGAAAATATGGAAAAATTTTCGATGGAGTATCGCTACTACATCAGCTCGGCTGAACTGACACCAGAGCAGTTTGCTTCAGCGGTACGAGGGCACTGGGCAATTGAAAATAGCCTGCACTGGGTTCTGGATGTCGTGATGAATGAGGATGCCTGCCAGATATATCGAGGTGATGCCCCTCAAATATTGGCCTGTGCACGACACATGGCGCAAAACATGCTGCGAGCCGAAACCAGCCGTAAGGCAAGCTTGCGGAAGAAGCAGCAATTTGCGGGCATGAGCAGCCCATATCTGGAAAAGGTATTGGATTCAGGGCTGGCTGAATTGAAGTCAATTTAACAATATGTTCACGCTCTCGCCCTGGAGTGCAGGGGAGGTTAAATAGCAGTGACATTGCTGCAGAAGAGGTGGTAACAAAAGAGCAAGTCACTGCACGGCATTATCATAATGATAACGGCAACCCCGCTGATATCATTTCAGCCCCTGAAACGGGCCTTTGATGATAATTCTCACCGATGCCGAGATATCGCCTCTGATTATTATCACCCAGCTATTTTATCGCTTGGCTACCCCATCCATCCTTTTATGGAATAAACCGCTGAAATAGCCACTGATTTTGTGGGTGGCATCACACACTTTCGTCATTTATTAATATCTGCCTGCATTTTATTGGTTTGGCACGGTTATTGATTGCCTCATATCGACGCTAACCGACGCGCTCACCCACAACCGGGATGCTGGTGACATCGTGAGTGAAAGGGGAGCTATCCATATCTCATCCAATGATTGGGGCGAACGATGAAAGCAGTTAACGAATTAATCAAAGAGATCAGAGCACTCAAATCCAACCTGCATGAAAAAGATTTTCTGCTGACCTGGGAGCAAACGCCTCAGGAGCTGGAGTTGGTATTGAAACTGGCCGAATCCCTCAAGACCCTGCGCGCCGAAAATATCTGCACCAAACTGTTTAACAGCGGGCTCGGTATCTCGGTTTTCCGCGATAACTCCACCCGAACCCGCTTCTCTTACGCCTCTGCGCTGAACCTGCTCGGTCTGGCCCAGCAGGATCTGGATGAGGGCAAATCCCAGATCGCCCATGGCGAAACCGTCCGTGAAACCGCCAACATGATCTCGTTTTGCGCCGATGCCATCGGGATCCGTGACGACATGTTCCTCGGTGCCGGCAACGCCTATATGCGCGAAGTGGGCGCCGCACTGGATGAAGGGTTCGAGAAGGGAGTGCTGCCCCAGCGTCCGGCGCTGGTCAACCTGCAGTGCGACATTGATCACCCGACCCAGTCGATGGCTGATCTCGCCTGGTTACAGGAGCACTTCGGTAGTCTGGAGAGCCTCAAGGGCAAGAAGATTGCGATGACCTGGGCCTACTCCCCGAGCTACGGCAAGCCGCTCTCCGTGCCGCAGGGCATCATCGGCTTGATGACCCGTTTCGGTATGGACGTGACCCTGGCCCATCCGGAAGGGTATGACCTGATCCCGGACGTGATCGAAGTAGCCAAGGAGAATGCCAAGGCATCTGGCGGCAGCTTCCGTCAGGTCACCTCCATGGAAGAGGCGTTCAAGGATGCCGATATCGTCTATCCCAAGTCCTGGGCCCCCTACAAGGTGATGGAGCAGCGCACCGAGTTGCTGCGCGCCAATGACCACGCTGGCCTCAAAGAGCTGGAGAAACACTGCCTTGAGCAGAACGCCAAGCACAAGGATTGGCACTGCACCGAGGAGATGATGAAGCTCACCAAGGGGGGCGAAGCGCTCTATATGCACTGCCTGCCCGCCGATATTTCCGGCGTCTCCTGCAAAGAGGGCGAAGTGACCGAAGGGGTATTCGAGAAATACCGTATCGCCACTTACAAAGAGGCGAGCTGGAAGCCCTATATTATTGCCGCCATGATCATGGCTCGTAAATTCTCCGCCCCGGCAGAAACCCTGGAAAATCTGATTAAAGAGGCGCAAAAGCGGGTGAAATAAATAGCAGAAGGGCAGGGTGAATATTCATCCTGCCCACGCTGTCGAATCCATTATTTCGAGTTTTCTCCCCGTGGTATCTGAATAACGGATCTCCCGGCGAGGCAGCTCTTTGTCAGGTAACGCCTAGTGAGGTAAGCATGTCCCAATTTTCTTTGAAGATGGATATTGCCGATAACCGCTTTTTTACCGCCGAGCCATCTCCGCTGTTTTCTCGCGCCGAAGCACAAAAGGCTCGCGCTTTTCATAAAAAACTGGCCGGTTATGAGCCGACCCCATTGTGCGACCTAAAAGATCTGGCCGCCTATATCGGGGTGAAAAATATATTGGTCAAAGACGAGTCAAAGCGCTTTGGCCTCAATGCCTTCAAGATGCTGGGTGGCGTTTATGCCATCGCCAACCTGCTCTGTGAAAAGTACGGGGTGGCCATCGAGGACTTCTCCTTCGATCTCATCAAACGCACCATCAAGGAGCCGATGACCTTCGCCACCACCACAGATGGCAACCACGGTCGCGGCGTCGCCTGGGCCGCCAAGCAGGTAGGTCAGCATGCGGTGGTCTACATGCCCAAGGGCTCAGCCCAGGAGCGGGTTGACCACATCCTCAATCTCGGTGCCGAGTGCATCGTCACCGACATGAACTATGACGACACCGTGCGCCTGACCATGAAGATGGCCGAAGAGCGCGGCTGGCACATAGTGCAGGACACAGCCTGGGAGGGTTACACCAAGATCCCGACCTGGATCATGCAGGGTTACTCCACTCTGGCCGACGAAGCGGTCGAGCAGATGCAGGATATGGGCATCAAGCAGCCGACCCATGTGCTGCTGCAGGCCGGGGTCGGGGCGCTGGCGGGCGGGGTGCTCGGTTATCTGGTGGACTGCTTCGGGGCGAAAAACCTGCACAGCATAGTAGTCGAGCCGGATCAGGCAGACTGTATCTACCGCTCCGGTGTGGCGGGGGAGATGGTCAACGTGGGGGGCGATATGCGCACCATCATGGCCGGTCTCGCCTGTGGCGAACCCAATCCCCTTGGTTGGCCACTGCTCAGAAGCTGCACCACCCAGTTCATCTCCTGCCACGACAAGGTGTCGGCACTGGGAATGAGAGTGCTTGGCAACCCCCTTGGCAATGATCCCCGAATCATCTCCGGCGAATCCGGCTCGGTCGGTACCGGCGTGCTGGCGGCGGTGCGTCACCACCCGGATCGCGCGGCGCTGATGGCTCGTCTCGGGCTGGATAGCAACTCGGTCGTGCTGATCATCAACACCGAAGGGGACACCGATGTGACCCACTACCGGGAAGTGGTGTGGGAAGGCAAGCATCCTGCCTGCGACTAACTCTCCTGCCAGAGCAGAGACACGAATTGAAGAACTGATCGCGCCTCGCCAACGGGGCGCGGTAACGGGCACAGGGCGCTGCCGACGAACAGGCCGCGCACTCTCAGTTGTTATGGAGAATCACAATGAGCAAGCAAATTCCGTTTGAAATGGTGTTGGAGAAGGCCTACCAGTACAAGGCCGAGATGAGTCAGTTCCTGCGCGACATGATCGCCATCCCGAGCGAGAGCTGCGATGAAGAGCGCGTGGTGCTGCGCATCAAGCAGGAGATGGAGAAGGTTGGTTTCGACAAGGTCGAGATCGACCCCATGGGTAACGTGCTGGGTTATATCGGCCACGGCCCGCACCTGATCGCCATGGATGCCCACATCGATACCGTGGGCGTCGGCAACATGGCCAACTGGAAGTTCGACCCCTACGAGGGGATGGAAGATCACGAGATCATCGGCGGTCGCGGTGCCTCCGATCAGGAAGGCGGCATGGCCTCCATGGTTTATGCGGGCAAGATCATCAAGGATCTGGGGCTGGAAGATCAGTACACCCTGCTGGTGACCGGTACCGTGCAAGAGGAGGACTGCGACGGTCTCTGCTGGCAGTACATCATCGAGCAGAGCAAGATCCGCCCCGAGTTCGTGGTCAGTACCGAACCCACCGACTGCCAGATCTACCGTGGCCAGCGTGGCCGCATGGAGATCCGCGTCGAGGTGCAGGGGGTCAGCTGCCACGGCTCTGCGCCGGAGCGCGGTGACAACGCCATCTTCAAGATGGGCCCGATCCTCGGCGAGCTGCAGGAGCTCAGCCACAACCTAGGCAATGACGACTTCCTCGGCAAGGGCACCCTGACCGTCTCCGAAATCTTCTTCACTTCGCCGAGCCGCTGCGCTGTCGCCGACAGCTGCGCCGTCTCCATCGACCGCCGCCTCACCTGGGGCGAGACCTGGCAAGGTGCGCTCGACGAGATCCGTGCCCTGCCTGCGGTGCAAGCCGCCGGTGCCGAGGTCTCCATGTACCAGTACGACCGTCCGGCCTATACCGGTCTGGTCTACCCGACCGAGTGCTACTTCCCGACCTGGAAGGTGGAAGAGGATCACATCACCGTCAAAACCCTCTCCAAGGCTTATCGCGAGCTGTTCAACAAGGAGCCGGTGGTGGACAAGTGGACCTTCTCGACTAACGGGGTCTCCATCATGGGTCGCCACGGTATTCCGGTCATCGGTTTTGGCCCGGGTAAAGAGCCGGAAGCCCACGCCCCGAACGAGAAGACCTGGAAAGAGCATCTGGTCAAGTGCGCCGCCATGTACGCCGTGATCCCCATGCTCTATCTGGCCGAGCTGGACAAGTAAGGGGGCTGCCGGGCGGTGACTCTCATCACCGCCCGGCTGTTGCAAGTGCCCCGTCTCCATTGAGGCGGGGCTTTGCTGTTTGAAGTGATGTTCGAGGTGGTGGGAATGAAACGGCTGATCAAAAACGGTGTGCTGGTCGATGCGCAGGGGGAATATCGTCAGGATCTGCTGATCGAGAACGGGGTGATCCGCGCGCGCGCCGCTGCTATCCAGCCCGATAGCGAGACCGACGTGATCGATGCCAGCGGCTGCTATGTGATGCCGGGTGGCATCGACGTCCACACCCACTTCAACATCGATGTCGGCATTGCCCGCAGTTGCGATGACTTTTTCAGCGGTACCCGTGCTGCCGCCTGTGGTGGCACCACCACCATCGTCGATCACATGGGATTTGGCCCGGCTGGGTGTAACCTGCATCACCAGCTGGCCCGCTATCACGACTATGCCGCCGATCAGGCGGTGATCGATTACAGCTTTCACGGGGTTGTCCAGCATGTGGATGACGCCATCCTCCACGAGATGGCCGCCATGGTGCAGGAGGAGGGGATCAGCAGCTTCAAGCTCTATCTCACCTACCAGTACAAGCTCGGAGATCACGATGTGTTGCGCGCGCTGGCCCGCCTCAAGGAGGTGGGGGCGCTTGCCACCGTCCATCCCGAGAACGATGCCGCCATCGCGGCGCGCCGGGCGGCCCTATTGGCCGCAGGCCATCATGAGCCTTGGTATCACCCGCAAAGCCGCCCGCTGGAGTGCGAAGCCGAGGCGGTGGCCCGGATGATCAATCTGGCGGGGCTCGCTGGCAATGCGCCACTCTATATCGTCCACCTCTCCAACGGCTTGGGGCTGGAGTATCTGAAACTGGCGCGTCGTCAGGGGCTGCCGGTCTGGGTGGAGACCTGCCCGCAATATCTGCTGCTCGATGAGCAGTGTTATTACAAGGAGAACGGGGTCGACTATCTGCTGAGCCCGCCGCTGCGCTCACGCCGCGAGCAGGACAAGCTGTGGGTCGGTATCGCTGCGGGCGACATCGATACGGTGGCGACCGATCACTGCAACTTCTCCCACGCCCAGCGCATGACTCTCTCGGGGGGCGATTTCAGCCGCTGTCCCAACGGCTTGCCCGGGGTCGAAAACCGGATGCTGCTGCTCTTTGCCCACGGGGTGTTGGGCGGGCGTATCTCGCCATCACGCTTTGTAGCTCTCACCAGCGCCAATCCGGCGCGCCTGTTTGGCCTCTGGCCGCGCAAGGGCAACCTGCAACCGGGGTCTGACACCGATCTGGTGATCATGGATCCCCGCGGTGACACCCTGATTTCTCATCCACTGCTGCACGACAACGGTGACTACAGCCCCTACGAGGGGATGCGCTGCCCCGGCCGGATCAGAATGACTCTGAGCCGTGCCGAGATAGTCGCCCGCGATGGCGAGTTTCTGGGGCGGCGTGGTCATGGCCGCTTTCTGGCCAGAGCGCCCTTTGATCCGGCCTTGGCGCCGGATCTGTGCTCGCCTTGCCCCTTGGTGGCAGGCTGACAATTCGTTCGAAACACGCAAATCAGCAAGGTTATGTGAACAACGAAAGGTGGGCCGGTATCGCGCCGGCTTGTCCCATCACTGGAGATAACAAGATGAAACAGCGTATCGTACTAGCCCTGGGGGGCAACGCTCTGGGCAACAACCTGCCCGAGCAGATGAAGGCGGTGCAGAGCACGGTGCACACCATCGCTGACCTGATCGCCCTGGGGCACGAGGTGGTGGTCACCCACGGCAACGGGCCGCAGGTGGGGATGATCCAGCAGGCGTTCGAAGTGGCGGCCCGCCACGAGCCAAAATCCCCCCATCTGCCCATGTCGGTCTGTGTGGCCCTGAGTCAGGGTTATATCGGCTATGACCTGCAAAATGCCCTGCGCGAAGCCCTGCTGGAACGCGGCATTCACAAGCCGGTTGCCACGCTGGTGACCCAGGTTGAGGTGGATAAAAATGATCCCGCCTTCCTCGACCCCAGCAAGCCCATCGGCGGTTTCTTCAGCAAGGAGGAGGCCGAGGCGCTGATGGCCAAGGGCGAGCGGCTCAAAGAGGATGCCGGCCGTGGCTATCGCCGGGTGGTCGCATCCCCCAAACCCGTCGATATCATCGAGAAAGAGACCGTCTCTGCCATGCTGGCCGCCGGTCAGGTTGTGATCACCGTCGGTGGCGGCGGCATTCCGGTGCTGCGGGAGGGGAATCACCTGCGCGGTGCCAGCGCGGTGATCGACAAGGATTGGGCCAGTGCCAAGCTGGCGGAGCTTATCGACGCCGACATGTTGATCATCCTCACCGCGGTAGAGAAAGTGGCCATCAACTTCGGCAAGCCCGATGTGCAGTGGCTCGATCAGCTGAGCGTGGCCGATGCCAACAGCTTTATCGCACAGGGGCAGTTTGCCAAGGGATCCATGTTGCCCAAGGTGGAAGCGGCGCTCTCGTTTGCCACATCCCTGCCGGGGCGAAAATCCCTGATCACCTTGTTGGAGAAGGCCGCCGAGGGGATCGCTGGCAAGACCGGTACCGTGATCAGCCTGTAATCATGCGTACTGATCCACAGGGGCATCCGGCCCCCTGATAGAGTGTGGAGCCTTGGCTCCACACTCAGTTTTATTGGGATGGCGGTGACGGATCATCACTGTCGATCGTGTTCTGCAGGCCAGATGAACCGCTCTGTGGGAGTGGCAATGGGGCTAGTTGGAGTGGCGACCGGGTTTTGTGGCTGGCAGAAACCTGTAGAGGCCGATACCGGCGAGCAAACCAAACATCGCCAGCAGCAGCCAGATGACTGTGGCGGGGCGGCTGCCCGCATCCCCCAACATAAAACCGATGAGCAGGTTGCCAAAGAGCGCCATGCAGCCGCCAGCGCTGGCATAGAAGCCGTAGTAGCTGCCGAGCTGCTCGGGAGGGGCGTAGCGGGGCAGTTGGGCGGCAAAGAGCGGGAAGCAGAGAATGGATCCGAGCGATAGCAGGGCTACCTGCGTCAATACGCCTACCGTCGGCCAAGGTGCCAGCAGCGGTAGAGCCAGGTAGCTCAAGCCCATCATCCCGATACCCAACCCCATGGCGAGCGGCACTCCCATGCGCCTCTCTACCAGACGGGAGGCTGGTAGCTGGAGCAGGACGCCGATCACCGCCGAGAGGGTAAAGACGCCGCCGAGCAGGTGGGTGGTGTCCGGCAGGCTCTGGATATGGGCGGGCAGGGCGAGATAGAGCTGGTGGAACAGGATCTGGTAGCTGCCCGCCAGCAGGGTAAACACGATAAAAGGGCGCTGGCGCACTATCTCTCTCCATTGGCGTAAAATGGCGCCACGCGGACTCTGGCGGCTCACCGGGCGTTTGGGCAGCACCCGGTATTGCAGCACCCCGAGCAGGGCGAACAGGCTCGCCGCCAACAAGCCGGTCAGGGTATAGCTCTGCTGGGTCAGTGTCAGTCCGACCAGGGGCCCGAGCAGCATGCCCGCCTCGCTGGCGAGATTGTGCAGGGCAAAGGCGCGCTGACGCTGGCTCGGGTTGTGGCATTCGCTGGCAAGATACGCCTGGGCGCAAGGGGTGAACAGCGCCCCCGCAAAGCCGGTGAGGGCGGCGGCCAGCAGCAGGATGGGCAGGGACTCGGCCCAGCCGAGCAACACGAAGCCTATGGAGCGCACCAGGCAGCCCCAGACGATGGCGGGGTGATAGCCGATGCGATCCCCAAGGGTGCCTCCCAAGAGAAAGAGCCCCTGCTGGCTGAAGACCCGCATCCCCATGACCAGGCCACAGGCCCAACCGGCGAGACCCAGCCCGCTACCCATGTGCTGAGCGAGGAAGGGCATCATCATGTAGAAGCCGAGGTTGAAGGCCAGCCCGTTGGTGATAAGCAGGCGGGCTGCCGGGCTCATGCCCTGCCAGTCCCGCCAGTAGGAGGCGCTGTTCATCTTCGCCTCCCGTTTGTATGTCGGGAGGGGGCCGCAGGGGTTGTGCTGCGCTCTGTCATGAGGCCTTTCGCACGGTTCTGAGGAAGGGGATGCCGCTCTGATCGTGGCTTATCTCCACCGGCACATGGTAGAGGCGCTCGATAAGGGCCGCGTCGAGCACCCGGGCGGGGGGGCCGAAGGCCTGCAGATCGCCCCCTGCCAGCACGATAAGCTGATCGGCAAACTGGGCTGCGAGGTTGAGATCGTGCAGCACCACCAGGGTGATCCACTGCTGCTCGCGGGTCTGCTGACACAGGTGCTCCATCAGTTGCATCTGGTGGTGCAGATCCAGGGCGCTGACCGGCTCGTCCAGCATCATGATGCGGGGATCGCGCAGCAGAACCTGGGCGAACAGTACCATCTGTCGCTGGCCGCCGCTTAAGGAGTAGAGGGGGCGATCAGCCAGATGGGCGATGCCGAGCGCCTGCAGGGCGCGACCCGCCGCCAGAATGTCCTCGTCCGCCAGACGCATGGAGAGGCTGTCGAGGCGACCGAGTACCACCACTTCGATGACGCTCAAGTCCAGCTCCAGCTGGATGTTCTGGGGCATGTAGCCAAACTGCTGGCGCCACCTGGCCTGCGTCATCTGGCGGGCACTCTGGCCCCCCAGGTGGATATCGCCGCCATTCGGGGTCAGTTCACCAAACAGGGTGCGCATCAAGGAGGTCTTGCCGGTCCCGTTCGGGCCGATGATCACGTGGACTTGACCCGGATGCAGGGTGAGGTTGAGCTCTCGCAGCAGGGTCTGCTGGCCGAGGGAGAGGGAGAGTCGGGATATTTCAAGCACGTTTACGCCCCCTGCCGAGGATCAACCAGATGAAGAAGGGCACGCCAATCAGAGCGGTGACGATGCCGATGGGAAAGAGGGCCCCCGGAATAATGGACTTGGAGAGCACCGAGGCCGCCGAGAGCATGCAGGCGCCGCACAGGGCCGAGAGCGGGATCAAAAAGCGCTGATCCTCCCCCACCAACATGCGAGCAATATGGGGCGCCACCAGGCCAACGAAGCCGATGACACCGACGAAACTGGTGGCGGTGGCGGTGAGCAGGGCGACCAGGATCAGGGTCTTCATGCGCAGTCTGTCCACGTTGACACCGAGGCTGCGGGCGCGGGCTTCCCCCAGACGCAGGCTGGTGAGGGCCCAGGCATCCCGGTAGATGAGCAGGGTGCAGGTCAGGGTAACGGCGGCGGTGATGATCAGGGAGTCCCAGGTGGTGCGCATCAGGCTGCCAAACAGCCAGAACAGGATCTGCTGGTTGAGCTCGGGGGAGGAGAGAAACTGCAGCAGGGAGAGCAGGGACTGGAACAGGAACAGCAGGGCGATGCCCGCCAGGATCAGGGTCTGGCTGCTGACATGGCGCATCATGGCCAGGCCAAATAAAAGGCTCGCGGCAAACATGCAGAGGATGAAGGCGCCAGCCGGAATGGCAATCAGGGGAGGGAGCCCAAGACCGCCGGTATAGAGTGCCAGTGCGGCACCGAGCCCCGCTGCCGCCGCGAGCCCCAGGGTGTAGGGGCTGGCCAGCGGATTGTCCAGCAGGGTCTGCATCTGAACGCCGCCAAGGCCGAGTGCCGCACCGACCACCAGCGCCATCAGAGCGATGGGCAGGCGCATGTCATGGACTATGGTGCGGGTCATGGGATCGGCCTGGGCGGGGGCGAGCAGGGCATCGACCACTTCGCCCAGTGGCAGCAGAGAGGGGCCGGTGGCGATGTCGAGCACCAGGGTAATGCACAGCACCAGGGTGAGCAGCAGGAGCCAGTGCCCGCGACGGCGCTCCCGTTGCCGCTGGCGGGCGAGGGTCTGCTGGAGGGCAGCCAAATCATTCATGATGACAATCCTGAAACGGGCGCCATGAGAGGCGCCCACAAGGGTGAAAGAGGGATGAAGAGGGCTTTGCCTAGACAGGCAAAGCCCGAACGACCGGATTCAGTTTGCGTCACCCTGCTTGATGCCCAGCATAAAGGTGCCCTGGGGACGGATGGGCAGATAGCGCTGGTAAAAGCCCTGATAGGTGGCCAGGGGGTCGAGATCCTGGAACAGATCCGGGTAGAGGGCCTTGGCCATGAACTCGATGAGCGCGGCATCCATGATGCTGCGGGTGGCACCGTGATAGACCGCATAGAGGCGACCCTGCTGCACTGCGGGCAACTCGCTCCAGCCCGGGCGGGCTGCAAAGCCCTGTAGGCGCTGGCGCACGGTCTCTGCCGACACTTCCTGGCCGACCTGCATCGCCTCTGCGCTGCTCACGCTCTCGTAGCCCGCCATCAGAATGACCTCGGGTTTGCTCGCCAGCAGTTGCTCAGGATGGATGGGGCCCCAGCGCTCGACGAAGGGAGCCGCGACGTTGTCACCCCCGGCCAGCAGGGCCATCGCGCCCCACATGTCCTTACCATAGGTGTAGCTGTATTCGGCCGGTCCCTTGTCGCCCAGCTCGATATAGACCCGAGGGGGCTGGCGCTTCGCGTTGGCAACGCGGGAGGTGATGATGTCAATCTTGGCCTTGTATTCGTCGGCCATCTGTTGGGCACGAGCTTCCTGACCTGTCACCTTGCCCAGCAGCAAGGTGCTCGCAATGTGGCGCTCCAGGGTCTGGGCGTTGTAGTCGATGACCACCACCGGGATCCCGGCCTGTTCGAAGCGTGGCAGATCCGGGCCGAGGGCCTCATATTGCCACTTCGCCAGGATCAGCAGATCGGGCTTGACCGCCAGGGTCTTCTCGATGGAGAAGCTCTGATCCTGCACATTGCCAAGGTCAGGCACCTTGGCCAGTTGCGGCAGGCTAGCCACATAGAGCGACCAGATGGCGGGGCGGGACTTGACGAACCAGCCACGGGACATGCCCACCAGCCTATCAGCGCCGCCTTCACCGGCCACGGCAAGATAATCCTCGGGATAGAAACCGAGCATGATACGGCTGGCCGGCAGGCTGAGGGAGACCTTGCGGCCCATCACATCTTCTACTTCAACCGGGGGATTTGCCTGCGCCATCCAGCTCATCAGGGCGAGCTGACCGAGCAGCAGCAACTTTGCCAGGGGGTGACGAAACATCTTGTGAAAACCTTGAATGGATTTTGGGGTGAGAAGTATTAGCATTTGCATTTAATGATGGCAATCGATTTTTCCAGGGGTCACATAAGGGAGGTATATAGCGTGTTGGTCGTTCGAGGCCCACCTTGGCAAGGTTCTTCGCCAACGCCGCTCTTCAGGGGGGAGGGTAGGTTTGGGCTGTCGGCCCCCACAAGAGTAAGATGGTTCATTTCGGGGCTGGTTAGCCCGGCATGCAGGCGCACAGGCGCCAAAAAGGCAGAGTAATGAGCACAAAGATCAATATGGCGGCGCTGGGGGGACTGGTCCTGCTCACCGCCATCTGGAGTTACAGCTGGATCGTGATGAAGCAGGTGATGCTCTACGCGGGGGCCTTCGAGTTCACTGCCCTGCGCTGCCTGTGCGGTTCATTGGTGTTGTTGCTGGTATTGGCCCTGCGCGGGCGCCGTTATCTCAAACCCACCCCGTTTCGCTATACCCTCGCCATCGCATTGTTCCAGACCTGCGGCATGGTGGGGTTGGCCCAGTGGGCGCTGATCAGCGGCGGGGCGGGCAAGGTGGCCGTTCTGAGCTACACCATGCCGTTCTGGGTGGTGATCTTCGCGGCGCTCTTTCTCGGCGAGCGGATGCGCAAGCTCCACTATCTGGCGGTCGGGGTGGCCGCATGCGGGCTGCTGCTGGTGATCGAGCCCTGGCAGCTGCATCTCGATTCCATGAAGAGTGCGCTGCCGGGGATTGCCTCCGGCATCTGCTGGGGGATCAGCGCCATCATAGCCAAGCGGATGTATGTCCGCCACCCCGGGGTGGATCTGATGTCCCTCACTACCTGGCAGATGATCTACGCAACCATAGTGATGGCGCTGGTGGCGGCGCTGGTGCCGGAGCGCCCCATCGACTGGCAGCCCTACGTGATGGGGGCGCTGGCCTATAGCGCCATCTTCGCCACTGCCATCGCCTGGAGTCTCTGGCTGTTTGTGTTGAAAAAACTGCCAGCGGGGATTGCCAGCCTCAGCACCCTGGCGGTGCCGGTGACCGGCGTGCTGCTCTCCTGGTGGCTGCTTGGGGAAAATCCGGGGCCGGTGGAGGGGAGCGGTATCGCCCTTATCGTGCTGGCATTGTTGGTGATCAGTCGCAAGGGCAAACGCTCAGTGGTGTCGGTGGCGGGGGAGACCCGTATCAAGCACGGCTGAGCCGATTGCCAGAGAAGAGATAAAAAGGGCCCGCCATCATGGCGGGCCCTTCTGGTTTTAAGAACACTCTCTTATCTGCGCTGGGCCAGATGCATCATGGCTTCCAATACGGCGCCGCCGATGGCGCGTGCCTTGTCAGAGACGGTTGTGGTATCGGCGCGCTCGCCACGCGGGTCGATATCGCCAATCTTGAAGCCGATAGGCACTTCGATGCCATCGCTGAGCAGCCCCCGCACCATGCCCGAGAGCGGCGCGATAATGGGAGCGTCCCCCACATGGGCGATCACATCCCCCTCCTGTACGAGATCACCGAGCTTGATCAGGCTCCTCATCACGCCGGGGGCGGGGGCGCGCACCACCCGGCGGGCGGAGTGCCCCTCGATCACCCCGGGAATGCCGGTATTGGGCTGGGCGGGGCCCTGATAGATGACCCGCCCCAGATGGTGACCGCGGTTGGTTTCGATCACCGCATCGCAGTCGCGTCCCGCCTCAAATCCCGGGCCGAGGGCGACCGTGATGGGGGCCATCTCCTTGTGGGTGCCGAGGTTCTGCTTGGCGAGGATGGCATCCACCAGATAGCGGGGCTTGAGCTCGGTGAGGGTGGCGCAGTCGGGGTCAACCAGTAGCGGAATGATGCCCCGATCCAGCTGCTCGAACGCCTGCTCGACGCTCTCGACCCGCTTGGCGCGCACCCCTTCGACGCTGGTTTCACCATCAAACATCCCTTGAGCGAAGGCGACGGTGCGGCGGATCACCGTGGGCTTGTCGAGATCCAGCATCACCACCTTGAAACCCGCATTGTGCAGGCGCAACGCCACGCCAGTAGCGATATCGCCGGAGCCGCGCATCACCACCAGTTGATCCCGCTTGAGGCGCACGTCATCCTGCATCAGACCACCCGCTTTGCCGTTTTTCACTTGAAGCAGCTCGGCGAGGATGCTGATGGCGATCTCCTCGGGGGTCTCGGCACCTATGTTGTAGCCGATGGGGGCGTGCAGCCGCTGCAACTGCTCCTGACTCACCCCTTGTTGGCGCAGCGCCTGGGTGAAGGTCTGCACCTTGCGCTTGCTGGCGAGCAGCCCCAGATAAGCGAGGGGACGGCTGATGAGCCGATCCAGCGCCTCCTTGTCCTGATGGTTGGTGGCGATGATGACGAAGTTGGCGGGCTCGATGGCCAGTTTATCGATCACCGCGCTGATGGTATCGGCCTGCACCAGATGGGTACCGGCGGGGAAGAGGTCAGGGTTGAGGCTCCCCTCGAAGCAATCCCCTACATGGACATCAAAGCCGAGCGGCGCCGCAGCATGGGCCACAGCCCGGTTGACGTGGCCGGCACCAATGAGCACCAGCCGTGGTCGCAGACCATAGACATCGATATAGACCGACATGGCACCACCGCAATCCGACCCGACCGCATGCTCACCGTTGCGTGCCATCCGGCCGTGGAAGATACGGGGCTTGCGTTCGGCAATGGCGGCCATCGCTTCCTCGATCACCAGCCGCTCGATCATGCCGCCGCCGATGGTACCGAGGATCTGGCCATCGGCCATCACCAGCATCTGGGCCTGATGGCGCGGGGTGGAGCCCCGGCTCTCGATGATCTGGGCCATGGCAAACGGCGTGTTCTCCTGTTCCAGTCGGGCTGCGTGTGCAAACAGATTCATAAGGTACCTCTTTTCATCCTTAAAACGTCAGGGGCGAGGCTAAAGCGCCTCCCCGTGCGGAGCTGTGCAGATCAGGTGACGGATGGGGGGAGATTCGCGCACGGCCCCCTGCCAGATGGCGTGGATCTCGGGGTGGCGGCTATGCAGCTTTATCAATTCATCGAGCCACGACGCCTCATTTTGATAATCCCCATTGATAAACCAGATCCGGCGCGCCCTGGCCGGGGTGCCCTTGAACAGCCCCTCGGGGTGGGAGAGCAGTTGGTGAAACAGGGCCCAGTCGAGGGGGTCACCGGCCTCTATCCCGCACAGGGCCTGAAGCTCTGCCCAGCGGTGGATCTGCTGCGGGTCGGCCTTGGCCCCCACCATGGCGCCGCCCGTCAGGGCGATCACCCAATCACTGTGCTGAGGAATGCAAGGTTCGTGCAAAGCGGGCACTTTCAATAACTTGTGATGGGCGCCATCCGCTTCGACCAGGATGAGATCGAAGCGCTGCTGCCCCTTGATGAGATCAATCTGCTGGGGCGTGGGGCCCGCCAGCTTTCCGGTGCGCTCGTCGAGATGGCTGAACAGGGCAACCAGCGCTGGGCCATCCGGTAGCGCCTGACAGCGGGTAAGTTGACGAACGGGATCCGTCTCGATAATCAATTCCCGATAGTGTGACGGGGCAGGCAGAAACATCCGGGTGGTGGTGGTAATTAGCACCCTTTTACCCTGCTTATAAAAATATTCCGCCAGCCATAACAGGGTGCTGGTTTTTCCACCGGCCCCGCAGAGGCTAATTAAGGTGGTATGGCTATCAATATTTTTGGTGAGCGGGTTTAATAGCGGATCTATATCTGGAAATGCGACAGCAACAACGTGTGGTAGCGACATAATGACGACCAAAATAAATATCGAAGGGAGTGGAAAACAACGTTGCCAAGAACAAGAGCAGTGTGACTGTATAATAACGGCGGCGGGTTTATCTTCCCGAATGGGTACCTGGAAAATGATGCTACCTTATTGCCAGGGGACAATGCTTGATGCAAGTCTCAAAAATGCCCTGGCCTTTTGTCAGCGCGTTATTCTGGTGGTGGGCCATCGTGGCGAGGAACTTCAAGCGCGCTACGGATCACGGCCGGATATTGTTGTCGTCCACAATCCCGACTATCGGCAGGGGCTGGGCAGCTCCATCCGCTGCGCCCTGGCGGCCAGTGACGCTGACTACCTCTTTATCAGCCACGGGGATCTCCCCTGTATCCCGCGCGATGTATATCAACAGCTCTGGCAGGCACGGGGCTGTGAGACACTCTTTCCCACCTGGCTGGGGGAGGCGGGCCATCCGGTGTTGCTGCCAAAATCCCTTGCCCGCGAGCTGGCAGCGGCCCCGGTGCAGTCGTCGGTACGGCGCTGGTTGCACGGGCATCCGCACCGTATGGTACCCGTCGACAGCCCCGCCATCCTGTTTGATGTGGATACCCCGGAGCGCTATCAGGCGCTGCTGGGTGGCATTCTTGAAAATGAGAGCGAGCCCACGAAATAACCCTGTTTAAAAAGATAACGGGGAGATAAATGGCGTATCAAAGTGATATTTCTCGCACTTGATCTGATAGGGTGAGTTCTTTTTAATCAGCTCATTAAGTGAATTCCAGAGTGATTGATAACTACTCGCAATACCCATAATGGTGACATCGTAATTTCTCATCATTAATTGGAGCTGTCTCACGCTTTTACCGTAAAAAATAGTTTTGTAACTGTAGTGGCCTGATTGTTGCTCTTCTCCTTGCCAAGGGGGAACACCCGTGCGGGATACCCCATTTATTCATGCTGCCAATGGGCAGAACAGCTGCAAGGAGATAGCCATGGGCGATATTATGCGACCCGTTCCGTTCAAGAACCTGCTGACCCGTATTTTCGCGGAATATAAAGAGAGTCAGAGCATTTTCGGTATTCCCGCTGCACAATTTTATCGCAAGCAGGACGAGCGCAAGATCAAGGTGTTCGGTGAAACCTGCGAGACCCCCATCGGCCCGGCAGCTGGCCCCCATACCCAGTTGGCCCAGAACATCGTCACCTCCTGGCTGACCGGCGGGCGCTTTATCGAGCTCAAGACGGTGCAGATCCTGGACCGTCTCGAACTGGAAAAGCCCTGCATCGATGCCGAAGACGAGTGCTTCAATACCGAGTGGTCTACCGAGTTCACCCTGCCCAAGGCATTTGACGAGTATCTTAAAGCCTGGTTTGCCCTCTACCTGCTGGAGGAGGTGTTTGATCCCCGTCTCGACGGGGAGGCCAAGTCCTTCATCTTCAACATGAGCGTGGGTTACAACCTCGATGGCATCAAACAGCCACCGATGCAGCAGTTCATCCACAACCTGATTGATGCCAGCAGCACTCCGAAATTTGCCGAGTACCAGCAGGTGCTGCGCGAGCTGGTGGCCGACGAGCAGTTTATCGCCGAGCTGGGACTGGGGGCGCGCCGCGATCGCCTGCAACAGCTGGTAGATCGTATCCCGGCCAATCTGGTGCACGGCGTTACCCTCTCTACCATGCATGGTTGCCCGCCGAACGAAATTGAGGCCATCTGCCGCTACATGCTGGAAGAGAAGGGGCTCAACACCTTCGTCAAGCTGAACCCGACTCTGCTGGGCTACCCGCGGGTGCGCGAGATCCTCGATACCTGCGGCTTTGATTACATTGGTCTGAGCGAAGAGTCGTTCGATCACGACCTCAAGCTGGATCAGGCCAAGGCGATGCTGACCCGTCTGATGGCGCTGGGGGCCGAGAAAGGGCTCACCTTCGGGGTCAAGCTGACCAACACCCTTGGCACCATCAACCGCAAGGGGGCGCTGCCCGGCGATGAGATGTACATGTCCGGCCGCGCGCTGTTCCCGCTCTCCATCAACGTGGCTGCCGTGCTGTCCCGCGCCTTCGATGGCAAGCTGCCCATCTCCTACTCCGGTGGTGCCAGCAAGTTCAACATCGCCGAGATCTTCGAGATCGGTATTCGTCCCATCACCATGGCCACCGACCTGCTGAAACCGGGCGGCTACCTGCGCCAGATCGAGTGTCTCAAAGAGATAGATGCGTCGGGCAGCTGGGGCATGAGTCAGGTGGATGTGGCCAAGCTGGAGGCGCTTGCCGCCAAGGCCCTCACCATGGATTACACCCAGAAGGAGTGGAAGTCCGACGATCGCATCGAAGTGGGTGGTGGCCTGCCGCTGACCGACTGCTACGTGGCGCCCTGCGTCACTGCCTGCGCCGTGCATCAGGATATCCCCGAGTACATTCGCCTGATGGGCGAGGGGGAGTATGTGGCAGCCCTTGAGCTGATTTATCAGCGCAACGCCTTGCCTGCCATCACCAGCCACATCTGCGATCACCAGTGCCAGTACAACTGCACCCGTCTCGACTACGATAGCGCGCTCAATATCCGCGAGCTGAAAAAAGTGGCGCTGGAGCGCGGCTGGGAAGGGTACAAGGCCCGCTGGCACAAACCGGCAGGCAGTGGTGACAAGCATCCGGTGGCGGTCATTGGCGCTGGCCCGGCCGGTCTCTCCGCCGGTTACTTCCTGGCCCGCGCCGGTCACCCGGTCACCGTGTTCGAGCGCGAAGCGGACGCCGGTGGCGTGGTCAAGCACATCATCCCCGAGTTCCGCATTCCGGCCGAACTTATCCAGCATGACATCGACTTTGTCGCCGCCCACGGGGTCAAGTTCGAGTTTGGCTGCGATCCGGCGCTCACCGTCGACAAGCTGCATGCCCAAGGCTTTACCTATGTATTCGTCGGTATCGGCGCTGACAAGAACGGTGGCATGCGCCTCGAGGGGGGTCACGAGCGGATTTACAAATCCTTCCACTTCCTGCGCAGCTTCAATCAGGGCAAACCGCTGCCGCTCGGCCGCCATGTGGCAGTGATCGGTGCCGGCAACACCGCCATGGACTGTGCTCGCGCCGCCCTCAAGGTGCCCGGTGTCAGCGATGTGACCGTTATCTACCGCCGCAGCGAAAAAGAGATGCCCGCCTATCGCGAGGAGGTTCTGGAAGCGGTGGAGGATGGGGTGCGTTTCTGCTTCCTCACCAATCCGGAGCGTTTTGAGAAAGATGGCAAGCTCACCGTGCGGATGATGGCGCTGGGGGATCCTGACGAGCAGGGCCGCCGCCGTCCGGTGCCCACCGAGCAGACTGAAGTGATGCAGATGGATGCCTTGATCACCGCCATTGGCGAGCAGCCTGACTGCGAGGTACTCAAAGCGATGGGCATTCCTCTTGGCAGCGATGGCTGGCCCGAGGTGGATGGCCTGACCGGCGAAACCAGCCATCGCAACGTCTTCCTCATCGGTGACGTGCAGAGCGGCCCGTCCTCCATCGTCGGTGCCATCGGTGGTGCCCGCCGCGCCGCGGATCTGGTGCTCTCTCGCGAGCATGTCGCCAGCCAGCAGAGTGAAGTGACCATCCAGCCGTCGGGCAAGGATGAGATCTACCGACGCAAGGGGAGCATCGCCGTCACCATGGTTGACAAGAACGAGCGTGATGCCTTCGTGGCGCAAGAGGCGCACCGTTGCCTCGAGTGCAACTACCTCTGCAGCAAGTGCGTGGATGTCTGCCCCAACCGGGCCAACGTCGCCATCGCGGTGCCGGGCTTCAAAGACCAGTTCCAGACCCTGCACCTGGATGCCTACTGCAACGAATGTGGCAACTGCGCCCAGTTCTGCCCGTGGCAGGGCAAGCCCTATCAGGACAAGGTCACCATCTTCAGCCTGCCCGAGGACTTCGACAACAGCCGCAACCCCGGTTTCTATCTGGCGGATGGTGGCGAACTGCGGGTGCGTCAGGATGGCGAGACCTATCGCCTGACCATAGACGCCCAAAGCCGGATCAAGGATGCGCCAGCGGCCCTTGGCGACATGTGCCGGATCATCAGCCATGTCCATGCTCATCACCACTACCTGCTGGGGGCCGTCGAGGCCTGAGCGAACCACGAATAAGCGAAGGAGCAAACCATGTTTATTCTGAAGAACGTCACCGCTGTCCAGCTGGAGCCGACCCGGGTGCTGGAAGGGGTGGATATCGCCATCGAAGGAGCGCTTATCAAAGCGGTGGGGCCCAATCTGCGGGCCCTCTACCCGGAGGCCAACTATCGGGAGATGGGGGGCAAACTGGTGATGCCGGGCATCGTCTGTGCCCACAACCACTTCTACTCCGGCCTGTCGCGGGGGATCATGGCCAATATCGCCCCCTGCCCGGATTTTATCTCCACCCTGAAAAACCTCTGGTGGCGGCTCGATCGGGCGCTCGATGAAGAGTCCCTCTACTACAGCGGCCTCATCTGCTCGCTGGAAGCGATCAAGAGCGGCTGCAGTGCGGTGATCGACCACCACGCTTCGCCCAACTTCATCAAGGGCTCCCTGAATGTGCTGCGCAAAGGGTTTATGGAGGCGGGCCTGCGCGGCATGACCTGCTTCGAGACCACGGATCGCAACGGCGGCCTCGCCGAACTGCAGGTCGGGGTGGAGGAGAACATCCTGTTCGCCCAACAGATCGATGCGGCCAAGGCCAAGGGGAATGAACCCTATCTGGTGGAGGCCCATATCGGTGCCCACGCCCCCTTCACCGTCCCCGACGAGGGGCTGGCCATGCTGCGCGAAGCGGTGCAGGTCACCGGTCGTGGTCTGCATATCCATGTGGCGGAAGACCGCTACGACATGGCCCACGGCCACCACCACTATGGCAAGGAGCCCATCGCCCGGCTGGACGAGTTTGGCCTTATCGACAGCAAGTCGCTTGTTGCCCACGGCATCTACCTGAGCCCGGCCGACATCGAGCTGCTCAACAGTCGCGATGCCTTCCTGGTGCACAACGCCCGCTCCAACATGAACAACCATGTGGGCTACAACATGCACCTGCCTGAGTATCGCAATCTGGCGCTTGGCACCGACGGCATCGGCTCCGACATGCTCGAAGAGCTCAAGTTCGCCTACTTCAAGCACAAGGATGCCGGTGGCGCGCTGTGGCCCGACAGCTTTGCCCGCTTCCTGTGGAACGGCAACACCCTGCTGGAGCGCAACTTCGGCGCCAAATTTGGCCGCCTGGAGCCGGGTTACAAGGCCGACCTCACCATTTGCGACTACGACGCACCGACCCCGCTGGCGCCGCGCAACCTCGGCGGACATCTCGCCTTTGGTATGGGATCGAACAACGTCAACAGCGTGATGGTGGAGGGGCGCATGGTCTATCAAGACCGCGAGTTCCCGTTCGATGTCGCGCCCCTTTACGAGCAGGCCAGCAAGGTGGCGAGCCGCCTGTGGCAACGGATGGATCAGCTGGCCTAGGCCACCTTCCACAGTTTTGGACCGGATTGCCCGCCCTGTGGATCACCCCGGCGGCGGGCAGCAAGAGTAAGGACGACACATGATTGAGCAATTTTTCCGACCCGAGCAACTGGGTCAGGCTTTGGAACTCAAGGCCAGTTTCGGCAACGACGCCGTCTACATGGGAGGCGGCAGCAAGCTTAACGCCGCTCCGACTCGCACCGACAAGAAGGTAGCTATCTCACTGGACAAGCTGGGACTGAACCAGATTGAGCAGCAGCACGGCCAGCTCCATATCGGCGCCACCGTCACCTTGCAGACCCTGAAAGATGCTCCCCGTACCCCGGCCGCCCTGTGCGACGCGCTGGGGTTTGTCTACTCCCGCCATCTGCGCAATCAGGCCACCCTCGGCGGTGAAATTGCTTGCCAGCAGCAGGACTCCCCCTTGCTGCCGGTGTTGCTGGTGCTCGAAGCCGTGGTGGTGCTGGAGAAAAACCTGTTGCAACCCATCGACGCCTATCTGGCGGGGCAGCGCAATGCCCTGGTGCTCGGAGTTGTGCTGCCGGAGCCTGAATTGCGCTGCGCCACTCGCCGCATCAGCCGCAATGCCGATGGCTTGGCGGTTATGACCGCCGCCGTGGCCCTCGACAGCATTGGCGAGATGCGGGTGGCCGTCGCTGGCGTCACCCCGCAGCCGATGCGCCTGCGGGATCTGGAGCGCCGCGAACTGCACGATGCCGCGCTGGAAGCCGCCGTGAGCGAGCTGATCTCGCCCCGTGAGGATCTGGCGGGCAGCGTGAGTTACAAGCGGTATATCACCGGTGTGGTAGTGGCGGATCTGCTGGTGGACTGCCAGCAGCAGGAGGTGCAAGCATGATGGAACTCAACTTCACACTGAACGGTGCCCTGCGCACCGTCATCTGCAAGGCCGGTGACAATGCCCAGCGGGTGCTGTTCAATCAGTGCCGGATGCACTCGGTGCGCAACAGTGACGACGGCTTCGGTTTTGCTGGCTCCGACGCCATTCTCTTCAACGGCAAGGTGATCAACGCCTCCCTGCTGATCGCCGCTCAGCTGGATGGATCCGACGTGCGTACCGCCGAGTCGCTGGGCAGCTGGAACCAGCTCAGTCTGGTGCAGCAGGCGATGGTAGATGTGGGCGTGGTGCAGTCGGGTTACAACGATCCGGCTGCGGCGCTCATCGTCACCGACCTGCTTGATCGCCACCCCGAGCCTACCCGTGATCAAATCGACGATGCCCTCTCAGGCCTCTTTCACCGCGATGGCGGTTATCAGCAGTTTTATCAGGCCATCGAGCTTGCCTGTTCACGGATGAAGGATCCCGATCACCTGTGCCAGATCGCCCCCGAGTTTCGCGACGATTTGCGCCATATCGGCAAGAGCTGTCCGAAAGTGGACGCCGCCAAGATGGTGCAGGCCAAGCCCTGCTACGTGGAGGACAGGGTTACCGAGGATGCACTGATCATCAAGATGTTGCGCAGCCCCCATCCTCATGCGGTGATCACCAAACTCGATGTGAGCCGCGCCGAGGCGCTGCCGGGCGTCGTGCATGTCATCACCCACCTCAACTGCCCGGATGTGTTTTACACCCCGGGTGGTCAGAGTGCTCCCGAGCCGTCACCGCTTGATCGCCGTATGTTCAGCCGCAAGGTGCGCCACGTAGGTGACAGGGTCGCCGCCGTGGTGGCCGAGAGCGAAGCCATCGCATTGGCGGCGCTGAAACTCATCGAGGTCGAGTATCAGGTGCTGCCGGCGGTCATGAATATCGATGAGGCGATGGCCCCCAATGCACCGCTGGTCCACGACGAGCCCATCGTCTACATGGCAGGTGCGCCGGCGGATCTCGAGCAGCAGAACGCCTGCTCGGTGCGCCGCGGCGACGAGCACATGATCATCAACTTCCCCATCGGTTCCCGTCCGCACGAGAACCTGGCCGCCAGCGTCCATGGCCAGATCGGCGATGTAGCCAAGGGCTTTGCAGAGGCGGACGAGATTATCGAACGCACCTACGAATCGACCCAGGCCCAGCAGTGCCCGACCGAGCCGCACATCTGCTTCACCTACATGGATGGGGATCGTCTGGTCATTCATGCATCCACCCAGGTGCCGTGGCACGTGCGCCGTCAGGTGGCGCGTATCGTCGGCCTCAAGCAACATCAGGTGCACGTGATCAAGGAGCGGGTAGGAGGCGGCTTTGGCTCCAAGCAGGATATTCTGCTGGAAGAGGTGTGCGCCTGGGCGACCAAGGTCACCGGCCGTCCCGTCACCTTCCGCTACACCCGTGAAGAGGAGTTCATCAGCAACACCTCCCGCCACGTGGCCAAGGTGAAGGTGAAAGTGGGGGCCAAGAAAGATGGCACCATCACCGCCATCGAGATGGATTTTCGCGCCAACACCGGCCCTTACGGCAACCACTCTCTGACGGTGCCGAGCAACGGCCCGGCGCTCTCCCTGCCGCTGTATCCGTGCGACAACGTGCGCTTTACCGTCAACACCTACTACAGCAACATCTGCCCGACTGGCGCCTATCAGGGTTATGGCGCGCCCAAGGGCAACTTCGCGCTGACCATGGCCATTGCCGAACTTGCCGAGAAACTGGGTATCGATCAGCTCGACATGGTGGAGCACAACCGGGTGCACGAAGGGGACATCCTCAAGGTGCTGGGTGCCATCGGCGAGGGCAAGATGCCTACCTCTGTGCCCCATGCGGCCAGCTGTGCCCTCGAGCCCATCCTCAAACAGGGTCGCGAACTGATTGCCTGGGATAGCCCTAAACCCGCTGACGGGGATTGGCGCATCGGTCGTGGCGTCGCCATCATCATGCAAAAATCGGGGATCCCGGATATCGATCAGGCCAACTGCATGGTCAAGCTGGAATCTGACGGCACCTTTATCGTCCACTCCGGTGGCGCCGATATCGGCACCGGCCTCGATACCGTGGTCGCCAAGCTGACCGCCGAGGTGCTCGGTTGCCCGCTCAGCGATGTGCATGTGATCTCTGGCGACACCGACCACGCCCTGTTCGACAAGGGGGCCTACGCCTCGTCCGGTACCTGCTTCTCCGGCAATGCAGCCAAGATGGCGGCCGAGAACCTCAAGGCGAAGATCCTGTTCCACGGCGCCGCCATGCTGGGCGAGCCGGTGGAGGATGTGGAGCTGGTTCACCCGGGGATCGTGCGCGGCAAGCAGGGGGAGGTGAGCCTCGCCAAGCTGGCCC
This sequence comes from Aeromonas sp. R4-1, assembly GCF_040908325.1. Lineage (NCBI taxonomy): Bacteria > Pseudomonadati > Pseudomonadota > Gammaproteobacteria > Aeromonadales > Aeromonadaceae > Aeromonas > Aeromonas sp. R4-1. The sequence goes on along the minus strand of NZ_JBFODM010000016.1, from coordinate 5,782 downwards.
ACAAGGCCGAGACCGGTACCGGCTTCGGCATTCTGGTGGGCACCGCCAGCTACATTACTTCGGAGCTTGCCTTCCCGTACGGGGCCAACTTCGCCGAGGTGGCGGTCAACGTCAGAACCGGCGAGATCCGTCTCGACAAGTTCTACGCCCTGCTCGACTGCGGCACCCCCATCAACCCGGAGCTGGCCCTCGGCCAGATCTACGGGGCGACCATGCGGGCCATCGGCCACACCATGACCGAAGAGATCTGCTATGACAGCAAGGGCATCCCGCTCACCCGGGATCTGAAGAGCTATGGCGCACCCAAGATTGGCGATATTCCGCGCGACTTCCTGGCCTTCCTGGTACCGAGTGATGACAAGGTCGGCCCTTACGGCGCCAAGTCCATCTCGGAGATCGGAGTGAACGGGGCCGCGCCCGCCATCGCCACCGCCATCCATGACGCTTGCGGTGTCTGGCTGCGCAAGTGGCACTTCACGCCGGAGCAGATCCTGCGCGAACTGGGCAAGCTGGAGCAAAAAGTGTCGGCATAACAAAAGAAAAGGTGAGGGGCGGGCGCCAGCTCGCCCCCAGCGCCTGACGGCGGAATGAGTACTCCGCCTACATTCTGTGTGATGGGACAAACACGATGTCTAAAACAACACGCAAGCACTCGGATCTCATTTACGAGCTGGAAGACAAACCCCCGTTTTATCAAACCTTGATGGGCGCAGTGACCCATCTGCTGGCCATTTTTGTCCCTATGGTGACCCCGGCGCTGATCGTCGGCGGCGCCCTGGGCCTCTCCACCGAGACTACCGCCTATCTGGTCTCCATGGCGATGATCGCCTCCGGTATCGGCACCTGGCTGCAGGTGAACCGTTATGGCCCCATCGGGTCTGGGCTGCTCTCCATCCAGTCGGTCAACTTCTCCTTCGTCACCGTGATGATCGCGCTCGGCGGCGCCATGAAAAAAGATGGCATCCACGAGGAGCTGATCGTCTCGACCCTGCTCGGGGTCTCCTTTGTCGGCGCCTTTCTGGTGATGGGCTCCTCCTTCGTGCTGCCCTATCTCAAGCGGGTGATCACCCCGACCGTGAGCGGGGTAGTGGTGCTGATGATTGGCCTGAGCCTTATCAAGGTAGGGATCATCGACTTTGGCGGCGGCTTCTCCGCCATGAGCAGCGGCACCTTTGGCAAATACGAGCACATCGGGCTGGGGCTTTTGGTGCTCTGCGTCATCGTTGCCTTCAACTGCAGCCGAAGCCCGCTGCTGCGGATGAGCGGCATTGCCATCGGCCTGATGGTGGGTTATGCGGTGGCCCTGATGCTCGGCATGGTGGATTTTTCAGCCCTTGAGAACCTGCCACTTATTACGGTGCCGATCCCGTTCAAGTACGGTTTCTCCTTCGACTTCCACGCCTTTATGTTGGCGGGCACCATCTATCTGTTGAGCGTGCTGGAGGCGGTGGGGGACATCACCGCCACCGCCATGGTCTCCCACCGGGATATTCAGGGTCCCGAGTTTCAAAAACGGCTATCCGGCGGCGTGCTGGCTGATGGGTTGGTGTCGGTGATCGCCTCTGCCCTCGGCTCTTTGCCACTCACCACCTTTGCCCAGAACAACGGCGTCATCCAGATGACCGGGGTGGCCTCACGCCATGTGGGCAAGTTTATCGCCGTCATCCTGGTGCTGCTGGGGCTCTTCCCCGTAGTAGGGCGCTTCTTTACCACCATACCGTCACCTGTGATGGGGGGCGCCATGGTCATCATGTTCTCGATGATCGCCATCGCCGGTGGTCGCATCATCATCAGCCACGGCTTCGATCGGCGGGAGACTCTGATTGTCGCCACCTCGCTTGGCCTTGGGCTCGGTGTTTCCTATGACCCGAACGTCTTCAAGGTGCTGCCAGCGGGTATTTACATGCTGGTGGAGAACCCCATCTGCGCTGGCGGCATCACCGCCATCATCATGAATCTGGTGCTGCCGCAAAGCCGCAAACGCAAGGCGGCCGTCAGGGATGCCGAGGCGGTGGAGGTGATCCAGCTGAGCGACAAGCCGGATGTGAGCTTTACCGCCCGCAGTGCGGGCCAGCCATCGGCCAGCAAGGGTGAGGGGTCACCAGAGCCAGTGCCCGGGCAGGCGGTGGCGCCACAAGTGGAACGGGTCTGACGGTTAAATCGGCAAAAAACGTCAACAGAACAAGAAAAACAGGGAAACGGTTATGAAAAACGACAACTCTGTCAAAGCGGTACGCGGCAGTTTCTTCGATATCACCCGGGTGGTGGATCAGCCCGAGGAGATTGAGTCCAACGCCCGCCTTATCGAGGATGGTCTGCTGATCATTCGCAACGGTTGCATCGACTGGTTCGGTGAGTGGGAGGAGGGGAAAGATCGCATTCCGGCCGAAGTGCGGGTGCGCGATTATCGCGGCAAGATGATAGTGCCCGGCTTTGTCGATACCCACATTCACTATCCCCAGAGCGAGATGGTAGGGGCCTATGGCGAGCAGCTGCTGGAGTGGCTCAACCGCCACACCTTCCCCGCCGAGCGGCGCTACAACGATCTCGAGTATGCCCGCGAGATGTCCACCTTCTTTATCAAGCAGTTGCTGCGAAACGGCACCACCACGGCGCTGGTGTTCGGCACCGTTCACCCCGAGTCGGTGGATGCCCTGTTCGAGGCGGCCAGTCGCATCAATATGCGAATGATCGCGGGCAAGGTAATGATGGATCGCAACGCGCCCGACTATCTGCTCGATACCGCCGAGAGCAGCTATGAACAGAGCAAGCAGCTTATCGAGCGTTGGCATGGTAACGGTCGACTTCTATATGCCATCACACCGCGATTTGCACCCACCTCGACACCCGAGCAACTGGCGATGGCGCGGCGACTGCGCGAAGAGTTTCCCACCACCTATCTGCACACCCATCTGTGCGAGAACAAGGATGAGATCGCCTGGGTCAAATCCCTCTTTCCGGCGCACAAGGGTTATCTCGATGTCTATCACCAGCATGGCCTGACCGGCCACAACTGTGTGTTTGCCCACTGCGTCCATCTGGAAGAGCAGGAGTGGGATTGCCTGAAGGAGACCGGCTCCACCATCGCCTTCTGCCCCACATCGAATCTTTATCTGGGCAGCGGCCTGTTCAAGCTGCACAAGGCGTGGCGCAAGCAGGTGAAGGTGGGGATGGGCACCGACATCGGCGCGGGCACCACCTTCAACATGCTGCAGACCCTCAACGAGGCTTACAAGGTGATGCAACTGCAGGGCGAACGGCTCTCGGCCTATCAGGCCTTCTATCTAGCCACCCTGGGCGGCGCCCATTCGCTGGGGCTGGACGAGAAGATCGGCAGCTTTGCGGTGGGCAAGGAGGCGGACTTCGTGGTGCTCGACCCGGTCGCCACCCCGCTGCAGCAGCTGCGTTATGACAACTCCACCACCCTGCGGGACAAGCTCTTTGTGTTGCTGACCCTGGGGGATGACAGATCCATCTACCGCACCTATGTGGATGGCCAACTGGTGCATGAACGGGGGTAGGGGCTGGAGTGGGCTGCCGCGGCGCAGCTCCAACGAATACGGCGGCTGGCGTGCTCCACAGGGGCGCCAGTCTTGCCGCACGACAGGGGATCTCCCCGCATAGAACGTGAAATGGCCCGGTTTTTTTGACCATCAAGGCAAACGTTTGAGTCAAGGCTGCCTGCCCTGGTCTGTCTGTCGCATCCTCTGCCACCATCGCCTGTTTCTCATCAGACTGGCGCTCGGCAGACCCGCAGATCCTGTCGCCATTTCGTCATGGAACATTCAGGCGCGTGTGAAGGAGTTGGGTATGACCCAAGCAAACAGCAGGACAAACAGCGTGGAACAGCTGGCCAATGATGACGCCAGCCAGAGCGCAGCAAAGCAACAGCCGCTCACGGCTCTTGATCGCTACTTTATGATCAGCGAGCGGGGCAGCAACGTCAGACAGGAGGTGCTGGCGGGCCTCACCACCTTCCTTGCCATGGTCTACTCGGTGATCGTGGTGCCGAGCATGCTCGGCAAGGCGGGCTTTCCTCCCGGCGCCGTGTTTGTCGCCACCTGTCTGGTGGCGGGGTTCGGTTCACTCTTGATGGGACTTTGGGCCAAGCTGCCGATGGCCATCGGCTGCGCTATTTCCCTCACGGCGTTTACCGCCTTCAGTCTGGTGCTGGGGCAGCAGATCCCCATTCCGGTGGCGCTGGGGGCCGTCTTCCTGATGGGGGTACTGTTTACCGCCATCTCGGTGACCGGGGTGCGTAGCTGGATCCTCGACAACCTGCCGATGGGGATTGCCCACGGCACCGGCATCGGTATCGGTCTCTTCCTGCTGCTTATTGCCGCCAACGGGGTGGGGCTGGTGATCAAGAACCCGCTGGAGGGGCTGCCGGTGGCGCTGGGGGCTTTTACCTCCATGCCGGTCATCATGTCCCTGATCGGCCTTGCGGTGATCTTCGGGCTGGAGAAGCTGAGAGTACCGGGGGGGATCCTGCTGGTGATCATCGCCATCTCCATCTTCGGCCTTATCTTCGATCCGGCGGTGAAGTATCAGGGGCTGTTCGCCCTGCCGAGCCTCTCGGACGATCAGGGCAAGTCCCTCATCTTCAGTCTGGATATCATGGGGGCCCTCTCGCCGCTGGTGTTGCCCAGCGTGCTGGCGCTGGTGATGACGGCGGTATTCGATGCCACCGGTACCATCCGCGCCGTGGCAGGGCAGGCCAACCTGCTGGATAAGGATGGTCACATCATCAACAGCGGCAAGGCGCTCAGTGCCGACTCGGTCAGCAGCATCTTCTCCAGTTTGGTGGGGGCGGCCCCGGCTGCCGTCTATATCGAATCGGCCGCGGGCACGGCGGCGGGGGGCAAAACCGGCCTGACCGCGACCGTGGTGGGCGGCCTGTTCCTGCTGATGCTGTTCCTCTCGCCGCTCTCCTATCTGGTGCCCGCCTATGCCACCGCACCGGCCCTGATGTATGTGGGGCTCTTGATGCTGAGCAACGTCACCAAGCTCGATTTCGATGACTTTGTCGGGGCCATGTCCGGGCTGGTATGCGCCGTCTTTATCGTACTCACCTGCAACATCGTGACCGGCATCATGCTTGGCTTCAGCTCGCTGGTGATCGGCCGCATCTGCTCGAAGGAGTGGCACAAACTCAACGTAGGCACCGTGGTCATCGCCCTGGCACTGGTGCTCTTTTATGCTGGGGGGTGGGCTATTTAGGGATAACCCGCCCGTTTGGGGTCGCACTGGCGGCCCCATTTTTATATCTGCAGCGCTCTGACCGTCAACGCTGGTTACCATGCCTTAGCCGCTGGTGCCATCGCGATACCATTTTGATCCGTCATTCCGCACCTAATTTTGGCTTTTTCAAAGCTTGACGGCGATCGGCCATTCTGATCTATTACTCTCTTTTGCAGGTAGATCATCATGGCCGCTCCCGCTATCTCTATCCGTAACCTCGATCACCTTGGTTTGGTCGCCGCACTCTGCCAAGAACTGGGCATTGCCCGCATGATCGATGCCGTGCTCCCCAAAACGCCCCCTTTCAAGGTCTCACATGGTCAAGCGCTGGTCGCCATGATAGTGAACGGCCTGGGCTTTCACAGCAGCACCCTGCACATGTTCCCGCAATTCTTCGCTAACAAGCCGGTTGAGCGCCTGATCGGCCCCGGGATCTGTGCTGATGACCTCAATGATGATGTGCTCGGGCGCTGTCTCGATGCCCTCTTCGACGCCGATGTCAGCACCTTGTATCAGGTGATGGCGGCGCAAGTCGTCGAGC
>NZ_JBFODM010000015.1:0-22072 GCF_040908325.1 Aeromonas sp. R4-1 | reverse complement strand
TCGTTGGCGAAACCTGCATAGGTCACGGCCACTTTGTCTTTGTTGCCAACCACGGTCTGGTCGGTGGTGAAGGTGAAAGTCTGGCCAGCGACCAGCGCGACGTCGTTGCCGCCTTCCAGCTTCATGGTACGGATTTCCGGACCCTTGGTGTCCAGCAGGATAGCTGCGTGCTTGCCGGTCTCGGCCATCACAGCGCGCAGGTTGCTGATGCGGCTGCCGTGCTCGGCGTAGTCACCGTGGGAGAAGTTCAGGCGCATGACGTTCATGCCGGCGTCCAGCATTTTGGCCAGCATTTCTTTGGATTCGGTCTTCGGACCGATGGTGCAGACAATTTTGGTCTTTTTCATGTCAATCTTCATTGTGCTGTTGTCATCTCTTCAATGTGAAATAGTCAGCGGGTCAGGACAAAGGCGGCCAACGCCGGCAGTCCTCTGCCCTCCCGATCAAACAGGGCCTGGTTCTCCCAGCCATTGCCGAGGGGCTCATCTATCCCGAGGAACGCCATGCCAGCGCGACTGGCCCAACTGTCGCCGGGGACCCGGATCCAGCCCGGCTCCCAATAGACAAACCCGAGCCCGAGCTGATCCGGCACTGCGGCAATAGCAGCACGCAGTGCATCGAGAAACGCTAGTTGCCCCTCGGGCGTCGCAGCAAACCCGCCGCGTACGGCCTCCTGCTCACCGAAGGCGTTACGAACCTCGTCCTGGTTGACGGTGTCATGCCCATAGGCGGTCTCAACGACCAGCAGCGGACGCCTGATTTGGGTGGCAAGGCTGTTCATGGTGCGCGAGAGGTCGCCCAGAGATCCGTGCCAATATGGGTAGAAGGAGATACCCACCAGATCGAACGGCACATCGCGTACCTGCATCGCCTTGAACCAGCGTAGGCACTGAGCCTCATCCCCTCCTTCAGCAAGATGTAGCATCAGTCGTGGGGTGATACCCCCCTCGCTGCCAGCACGGATCCCGGCGATGGCCGCCTTGAGCAACTGGGCTAATCGATCGAACCCCTCCTCTTCTTCTTGCCGGTGTAGTTGCCCCTGCGGCCACAGCATGCCGTTATTGAGTTCGTTGCCGACCTGCACCATTTGCGGTGGCACCCCGGCCTCGCGCAGGCGTTGTATCACGGCGGCGCTGTAATCGTGCAGCATTGCCGCCAACTCTGCATCCGACTTGCCTCGCCAGGTCCGTGGCGTGTGCTGCTTGCCAGGGTCGGCCCAGAAGTCGCTGTAATGAAGATCGAGCAACCAGGGCAGGTTGAGGGACCGGCTTCGCTGCGCCAGTGCAATCACCTTTTCCAAGTCATTGTTGCCACCACCAAAGGGTTCCCCCTTGGCCGAACGGGGATCGACCCACAGCCGCAGGCGTACCAGGTTGAGGCCACGCTTGCGCATCAGGGTTAGCAAATCCCCCTGCCGCGTTCCGTCTTGATAGTGAACGCCCAGGCGCTCGAGTTCGGCCAGGGTGGAGACATCCGCCCCTCGGATGGCCAGGTTATGAGGAGCGGCACCAGCCCCTGCACTGATGGCTCCCAGCATGACCAACAGTGGCCAGCTCAGCGGGGGGCGCATCCTAGTGCTGCTCCGGCTCGTGCAGTTCGAACCACTGACCGAGATCACGACGCAGGTTGTCCGAGCGTTTGCCGAAGATGGCCTGCACCTCGTCGCCGATGATGATGACGCCTATGGCGCCGAGACGCTGCAGCGCCTCGCTGTCGACCGGCTGCAAGGCATTGACCCTGACCCGCAGCCGGGTCAGGCAGGCGTCAAAGCCCACGATGTTGTCGCGCCCGCCAAAGGCAGCGATGAGCGCGGTGATGGCCGCTTCGTCCAGCCCGGAGAGCGGTGCCTCGGCCGATTTCTCCTCCTTGTGGCCGAGGGCCGCGGCGAACAGCCGCTTGAAGTCCTGCATCTTGACCATTTGAGTCTCCTAAACGTAAAAAAGAGGGCGAAGCCACTGGCTCCGCCCCGCAATCAACAGGCGCGACGCAGCACCCGGCAGCCGAATGGAGGCAGCACCAGTAAATCGCTCAGCGCCTCACCGCTCACCATGTCACTGTGACCACCCGGCAGAGTGACCAGGCGCTCGGCGTTGGCGAAGTTTTGCACGAATACGAACACCTGCTTACCGTCGGTGCGACACTGGGCGGTGACCCCCTCCGGCAAGGCTGGCAAGGCACGCGGCAGAGCCAGGGTCTCGATGAGATGGCCAAAGAAGTCGCGTTGGAACGCCAGATCATTTCGCGAGGCGACGTAATAGGCGCGACCTGTCCCGTGCTCGTTGACCGTCACCGCCGGATGTCCGGCATAAAAGTCACCGTCATAGCTGGCCAGGGCCCTCGCGCCTTCCAGGTGGATGAGATCGCAAAGGTGAGTGACTTCGTAAGGGCCGCAGAGTCCGGCTTCGTTGCCGGCAAAACCCGAGACGGCGTTACGTTCCTCGTCATAGAGGCCGTCTATCTCCTCGGCCCAGATCCCGAGGATCGGGCGCAGCGGCCCCGGGAAGCCCCCCAGATGGCAGAGATCGGTCTCGTTGACGATGCCGCTCCAGTAAGTGGTGACAAACTGGCCGCCTCGTTTGACGAAGGCGTCGACCCGTTCGGCAAAGCCATCACGCACCATGTAGAGCATGGGGGCGATAACCAGGTCATAACCATCGAGCGCGCAGTCGGCATTGATGACGTCCACCGCCACCCCTGCTTCCCAGAAGGGGCGGTAGTGCTCGGCCACGGTCTTCTCGTAGAAGAGACCGGCATTGCGTGGGCCCTGGGCGTTGTCCATGGCCCAACGACTCTCCCAATCGAAGATGATGGCCACTTTCGCCTCGACGCGGCTGCCCGCGACCTCTGGCAACTTGGCCAGGATCTCGCCTAGTGCCTGTACCTCGCGGCCCACCCGGGTATCGATGTGACCAACGTGATCGACCACGGCGCCGTGGAACTTCTCGACCGAACCACGACTCTTGCGCCACTGGAAGTACTGCACCGAGTCGGAGCCGTGGGCTACCGCCTGCAAGGAGGATAGGATATGCATTCCAGGCTTCTTGAGCTTGCTGATGGGCTGCCAGTTGGTCAGGCTCGGGGTCGACTCCATCAGGAAGAAAGGTTTGCCTCCCTTGAGAGTGCGCATCAGGTCGTGATACATGGCGGTGTACGCCGCCAGGGTCGAGTCATCGCCACTGTTGTGCCAGAGGGGGTAGCTGTCCCAGGAGATGAAATCGATCTCCTTGGCCAACTGCCAGTAGTCATAGTCGTAGAAGTACTCCATGAAGTTGGTGGTGGCCGGCAGGCTCGGGTTGGCCGCCTTCAAGGGCTTGATCTCCTCGGCGCAGAAGTCACTCACCTGGGCGGTGTTGAAACGCTTCCAGTCGAGGTTGAGGCCGTGGATCGAGCTTTCCCCGATGGGTGACGGGGATTCGATCTGTGACCAGTCGGTATAGGTGTGGCTCCAGAAGCTGCTCCACCAAGCGTGGTTTAGCGCTTCTATGCTGCCATAGCGTGCCTTGAGCCAGTCACGGAAGCGCCCCTGGCATAGCTCACAGTGGCACTCGCCACCGTACTCGTTGGAGATGTGCCAGGCGATAACACCTGGATGACGACCATAGCGTTCGGCCAGAGCGCCGTTGATGGCACGTACCTTCTCACGATAGACAGGCGAGCTCATGCAGTGATTATGACGACCACCGTGCAGCGCCTTAACCCGCTCCTTGCTGACCCGCAGCACCTCGGGATAGCGCTGGGAAAGCCAGGCCGGGCGGGCTCCGCTCGGGGTGGCGAGGAAGACCGACACGCCGTTCTCATGCAGGCGATCGATCACCGTATCGAGCCAGCCAAACTCATAGCGCCCCTCCTGTGGCTCCAGGGAAGACCAGCTGAAGATACCGACCGACATCACATTGGAATGGGTCTGTTTCATCATCTCGAGATCGCGCTCGAACACCTGAGGGTCGTCCAGCCACTGATCCGGGTTGTAGTCAGCGCCATGCAACAGGGCAGGCACCCGTTCACTGAGCGGGGAAAACTTGAACATCACACATCTCCTAAGACGAGGGGGCGCCGGCCATGGCCGGCCGCCCTATCGGTTGAAACCGGGTCAGTTGAATACTTTGATCGAGGGAAGCACATGGCCGGAGCAGTCAAACAGCGCCTGGTTCTCCCGGGCATTGCCCTCTTTCCAGTCGTCGTTGTTGTACTTCATACCGGCCTTGGTTGCCCAGGTCGCGCCCTGCGTCGGCAGCCAGGCAGGCTCCCAGTAGAAGACGCCCTTGCCACGCCCATCCGGTACCGCCACCACGCTCTTGATAAGATCGCGAAGGAAGTCGGCCTGCCCCTGCACGCTAGCCGGGTAACCACCGTCGCTCGCCTCTTTGGCGGTGAAGTTATTCTCGGCGTTGTCGCAGTTGTCCGTGGTGTAGCCGTAGGCGGCCTCGACCACGATCACATCCTTGCCATAGCGCTTGCTGATGTCATCCATGTTGGCTTTGAGGGCGCTGATGGGACCATCCCAGTAGGTGTAGAAGGAGAGCCCGATGATATCGAAGGGCACCTCGCGCTTGGCGATCTCGTCAAACCACCAGACGAAGGTGTCATTCTTGGTACCCTCAGCCAGGTGCAACATCACCTTGATATCCTTGCCGTGCTCTTTCACCGCACGCACGCCGGCCTTGAGCAAAGTGGCCAGGCGATCAAACTCGCCACCGTTCTGGCCCCAGCTCTTGCCCTCTGGCCACAGCATGCCGCCGTTGATCTCGTTGCCGACCTGCACCATCTCAGGCACCACGCCAGCCTTGGCCAGGGCATCCATGCTCTCCTTGGTGTGGGCATAGACCGCATCCGCCAACTGCTCGACCGACATATCACGCCACGCCTTGGGTTTGTTCTGACGACCCGGATCGGTCCAGAAGTCGCTGTAGTGGAAATCGAGCAGGAACTTCATGCCGTGCGCCTTGGCACGTTTGGCAAGTTCTATCGTGGCAGCCAGATCGTTGTTGCCGCCGCCGTAAGGCTTACCGTCTGCATTCTTAGGGTCGACCCACAGGCGCAGGCGAATGTAGTTAAAACCGTTCTCCTTGAGGATGGCCATGGCGTCCTGTTGCTTGCCGCTGGCATCGAAGAACTTGCCGCCAAACTTCTCCACCTCAGCCAGCATGGATACATCGGCCCCCTTGATGAAGGCTTGCGGTACCGCCACTGGTTGCACCACTGCACTCTCGGCGGCCATGACTTGGGTCTGCATGCCCAACATGCCGGTGGCGAGCAGCGCCGCCATCACCAGCGTCTTCTTGATTTTCATGTCGAACGTCCTGTTTAACGAATTAACCCTTGGTCCCACCTGCGGTAAGACCGGAAACGAAGTACTTCTGCAAGGAGAGGTACAAGATGGCCACCGGTACCGCGATGAGCACAGCCCCCGCCGCGTAGGTGGTGTAGCTGGCTCCCATCTTCTGGGCGACCAGGTTGTAAAGACCGATAGGCAGAGTGAATTGATCCGGGGTACGCAATATGGTGCTGGCCAGGATGAAATCACCGAGCGGACCAGTGAAGGAGAACAGTGCTACCACCGCGATGATGGGCTTGGAGAGCGGCATGATGATCTCGATGAAGATGCGGAAGTTGCCAGCCCCATCCATGCGCGCCGACTCGTCGAGATCCTTGGGGATGGCGTCGAGGTAACCCTTCATCAAATAGGTGTTCATCGGGATCATGCCACCCACGTAGACCAGCACCAACGCCAGGTGGCTGTTGACCAGGCCGAGCATCTGGGCCAGCACGAAGATGGCGATGAGGGCCGAGAATTGGGGCACCATCTGCAGCAGCAGGAACAGCATCAGGCCGTTTTGCCGCCCGCGGAAACGAAAGCGCGAGAAGGCATAGGCGGTGAAACTGACACTGATGAGGGTCAGCACCATGGTCAGGAAGCTGATCTTCATCGAGTTCCAGTACCAGGCGGCATAGTCGATGCGCCCATCAAACAGCTCCTGATAGTGAATAAAGGAGAAGTTTTCCGGGATGATCGAGGTGTTGAGCAGACTGCTGCCCGGGTTGAGGGATGCCCCTACCGTCCAGATGAGGGGGTAGATGATGACCACCGCAACCATAGCCAGCAGCAAATAGCTTAGGGTCAGGCGGATGGCATTACTCTTTTTCAGACTGTGTTTGGCACTCATGGCTGGCTCTCCTTACACCATGTCGTCTTGCTTGAACGAATTGGTCGCACGGAACTGCCACAGGGCAATGCCGACCACGAAGATGGAGAGCAGAATGGTGATGCTCGCCGCAATCGCATACTGGGATGACGACATGGTCAGCTTGTAGATCCAGGAGACCAGGATGTCGGTGCCGCCGGCATTGGAACCGGCCACCGCAGGTCCCCCGTTGTTGAACAGGTAAATAATGTTGAAGTTGTTGAAGTTGAAGGTGTACTGGGTGATGAGGATCGGAGCGATCGAATAGAGCACCAGGGGCAGCGTAATGGTGGTCAGCTTGTGCCATGTGCTGGCACCGTCGATGGTGGCCGCCTCGTAGAGATCATCCGGGATAGCCTGCAACACCCCAGTGGTCATGGCGAAGACGAACGGGAAGCCAAGCCAGGTCTGCATCAGGATGAGGGCCGTCTTGGTCCAGAAGGGATCTGTCATCCATGCCTTGGGGTCGATACCCAGAGAAGCCAGAATACCGTTGTTGATGACGCCAAAGGTTTCGTTGAACATGCCGGCGAACACCAGAATGGTGACAAAACCGGGCACTGCCCACGGCAGGATCAGGATGGTGCGGATGAGCGGCTTGAAGCGCAGATCCTTCTGATTGACCAGGATCGCCAGCAGCACCCCGACCGAGCATTGCAACGTGGTGGCGATCAGCGTCCAGATCACTGTCCACTGCAACACGTCAAGCAAGGTCGAGCGCCACAGATCGAGCTTGAAAATGTTGATGAAGTTCTTCATCCCCACCCAGTCCACCAACTTGGCCGGCGGGGTGTGGTAGAGATCGTAGTTGGTGAAGGCGATGGAGAAGCCGAAGATGATGGGGAACACCACCACGAACACCAGCAGGATGAAGCCCGGGGTGATCATCAGGTACGGAAACCCTTCGCTCAGCAGCAACTGGTATTGCTTGCGCACACTGGTCAGGGCCACGCCACGATCGCGGCGATCACCGTTGATATAGGCGTCGCGGATACTCCAGTAGTAGAAAGCACAACCAAAGATGGCCACCAGTACGCTGATGACCCCCTTGGCCAGGAGGAAGACGGAGTTGTCCCGCGGCAACTCGGTGCCGAGGGTGAACAGGCCCCAGAAGCCCTGGGACAGGAAGTCATGGAATACGCCGAAGAAGCAAACCATGACGATGAAAAACAGGGTGCCCTTGACCCACTGCCGGTTATACCACTGTCCGAGTCCCGGTATCAGCGAGAGCAGCGCGGCAACCTTGGCATGATGGGTTCTTGTACCGATCTGGGTGAACGATTCGGAATCGACAACCACAATTTACCTCCTTTCCATTAAGAGCCCGGGCGACCACTGATGCCGCCCGGCCCGAATCGAGCCGGAGCTCGACTGTTGTTATTGCTGTGCGTGATTGACTTCGATCTGCATGTTGATGTTCTTGACCGCGCCGTCCAGAGCCGCCTTGACATCCTGCTTGCCGGTCACACCGAGCTGCAGTGCGCTGTTGGCCGGGGTCCACACCTCCTGCATCTCGGGCACACTTGGCATCGGGATGGCGAAGCCAGCCTGAATGGCCACGGCCCGGGATTTCTCGTCTTCCTTGATGAGCGGATCGTCGATCAACGCCTTGAGCGGCGGGATCTCACCGGTCTTCTGGAAGCGGACCTTGGCGTACTCAGGCTGATTGATGAACTCGATGAACTGCTGTGCCAGCTCTTTCTGCTTGGAATAGGTTGAGATGCTGTACCCCTTCACGCCGAGGAAGGAGCGCATGTGTTCGCCATTGGGCAGTGTCGGCAGCGGGGCGACACCGTAGTTCACACCGGCATCCTTGTAGGGTTGGAACGACCAGGGCCCGGTGATGACGGCAGCGGCCTTCTTCTCGGTGAACAGGGAATCGATGGCGTTAGCACCGGTCTCACCCACGATACCGGCCGGGAAAAGGCCTTCGCTGTAGAAACGCTTGAGGAGACTCACTGCATCGACCGAGCCCTGGTTGGCTAGGCCCACATCCTTGACGTTGGGCGAACCGTTGGGGTTCTGGCCGAAGATATAACCCCCCATGGCTGCAACTACACCATAGGAGTAATAAATCTCGTCAAACTTGGCGAGCAGACCGTATTTGTCCTCCCCGCGCAGGGTCTGGGAAGCCTTGATCAGCTCGTCAAAGCTCTCAGGAGCCTTGGGTAACAAGTCCTTGTTGTAGACCATGACAATGGTCTCGACCGCCTTGGGTAGGCCATAGAGCTTGCCTTCATAAGTCTGGGCATCCACCGCAGGTTTGGTGAAACCAGCAAGGTAGTCGGCCCCCGGCTTGATCTCGCTGATGAGCCCCTGCACCACGGCAGTACCAACCTGATCATGGGGCAGTACCAGTACATCCGGACCGATACCGGCCGGACCGTCCAAGCGCAGCTTCTCGATCTGCTGGGCATACGGGGTTTCGAGGATCTTCACCTTGACGTTGTGCTTGGCTTCGAACGCCTTGACAGCCTCCTCAATGCCGTTTGATTTCTTGATGTCTTCCCACACCAGAAGTTCACCGTCAGCGGCGCGGGCTAACTGGCCCAACCCCATAACGCCCAAAGACAACAACATTGCAGCAGTCAATTTGTTGATTTTCATATAATTTCCTTGTCCCCAACTCAGGTAAAAGCAGGTCTTGTCAGACCACGTAGGTAAAGTGAGTGTTACGATTCCATCCAGTCGGTGTAACTTCTGAAGATTGTTACCAATTCGGGTGTAAAACAAAGCAAAGCCACATTTCACGCCGGACTGGTCTGGCCTCTACGACACAACCTAACCACCACCTAATGCAATGAAAAATAAATGGTTTAATCCCATACATCAGATCCGGAGCAATACGCTCTATCACTTGATTTTTGCTTGGCACAGGTCTTCGGGTGCACTGGAACAGCAAAAAAGGTAACGATTACACCGAATACCTCTACGGTAAGCGGTGCTTGCTCTGCCTGCCAGCAGCACATATCAAGGCTGTGATCTCATGCACAAAAGAAACAGCATTTTGTGCAACCGATTACACCAGCCTGATATAGTCCCTCTAAAGCCACAGAGTGAAACGGTGTGAAACGCCTTCTCCCTCCTAGGGCAAAAAAGCCGCAGAAGGGGTATGACCGCCCCAGCACTCGCAGCTAATGCATTTATTATCAAGGAGTTAAAGCTCATGGCGAGTATCAGACTGAACAATGTGATCAAGCGTTTTGGCAGCAATGTGACCCTACATAATGTGAATCTGGATGTAGAAGACGGTGAGTTCACCGTCTTTGTCGGTCCTTCCGGTTGTGGTAAATCCACTCTGCTGCGCATGATCGCCGGTCTGGAAGAGATTTCGGACGGCCACATTGCGATTGATGAGCAGGTGGTCAACGATGTAGCCCCAGCTCATCGCGGGGTGGCCATGGTGTTCCAATCCTATGCCCTGTATCCCCACATGACTGTGGCCGAAAATATGGGCTATGGCCTGCGGGTCAATGGTGTGGTGAAAGAGGAGATCGCACATCAGGTCAGCATGGTGGCCAAAACACTGCAACTTTCCCACTTGCTCGACCGTAAACCCAAGCAACTTTCCGGCGGGCAGCGTCAGCGCGTAGCCATCGGCCGAGCTATCGTGCGTAACCCCAAGGTGTTCCTGTTTGACGAGCCACTATCCAACCTTGATGCAGAACTCCGTGTGGAGATGCGTCTACATATCGCCAAGCTGCATCAGGAACTCAAGACCACCATGATTTACGTTACACACGATCAGGTGGAAGCAATGACCCTCGCAGACAAGATCGTGGTCATGAACTACGGCAAGGTAGAGCAGGTGGGCTCTCCGATGGAACTCTACTACAAACCAACCAACAAGTTTGTCGCCGGTTTTATCGGATCCCCCAAGATGAACTTCCTGCCCGGTAAAGTGCTTGCTTGGAGTGAAAATGAGCTGACCGTACAAGTCAGTGAGCAACAGATCCTGACTTTGCCCATAGCCACCTCTCACGTAGCAGAAGGCAGCGAAGTGACACTGGGCCTGCGTCCGGAGCATGTTGTGCCAAACGGCCAAGGCATTCACCTCACTTTTACCTGTGAAGTCGTTGAACGCCTGGGCAACAGTACCTATCTGTTTGGCCAGTGCTGCGGCGTCGATGGATTCAAACTGTTACTTGCCGGCGACAGCGCATTTAGCCCCTACCAGAAGATGGATGTCTTTTTCTCACCCGAACATTGTCTCGTTTTTGATGCAGAAGGATTACGCATCAACCACTGATTTCATCACAAGCCATGCCAGATTTGCCCCCAGCAGAGCCGGGGGCTTTTTTTTATTCATTTGTTATTAAAAGGAAAATGAGAGCTATCTCTCAGCTCCGGTGAGTTGTAATTTCGTCCTGAACTAGGCGGTGTAAAATACTCACTTAATTGTGTAAACGTTACACAAGAAGTTCCTGGCGATCAAAAGACGCGCTATAGACGTGTTGCGACGCATCAGCAACGAGTCGCCGAAGAGGTCTTCGGTCATCAATCAACCGAGTGTCATAACTCTTAATCCGTGTAATTGATTACAATGAAGACATCAAAACGACATTTTTCCATTATTCAGCGCATCGCACTGGGATTTCTTACCATCATCTTATTGCTGATTCTCTCGGTCGGGCTTTCGCTTTATACCGGACAGAGATTGGCAGCCCAAGTCAATGAGCTTACCGGACACACTGCCCCGACGTTGGTACAGAGCCGCGCGGTGACGCGTGACCTTTTCTCTCTCGATAAGAGCCTGCGAGTCGCCTTATTGCAGCCCTCTGTGGAGGATATCGATAAAGCGATAGCCCTCATGCAGCAATGGCAACAAAGCTACCAGCAAGACGCGCAGCGTCTAAAAGAGCAGACCAACAGTGATGCCGATTTACAAGAGAAGGTCTTGACGCTGGACGAGCAGCAGAGCCAGTACTGGGCACTGATAAAGCAACTTGCAACTGACTATGCCACTAATCTCTCCCATCAGCAGACGCTCAGCCGCGATAACAGACTCAATAGTGCTTTTCGAAAATTACGCGGACAACTGGATATATTGGTTGCGCCACTGGGGGCTCATCCTGCCGTGCTTACAAAAAATCAGCTGTTACAAGAGTTGGAGCTACAAACAAGTAGTGTGACAGACTCTCTCAAACAACGTGATCCCCAGCTGATTGCCAGCAAGGTTGAGCAACTCACCGCATCAGCGATGAAACTGGCTGCACTGCGCAAGCAACTCTCAGTGCAATTACGCACGCAGGAAAGTGCCTTTGGTGACTATATTGACCTTGAACAAAGTGCCGGGATCACCCTAGATAGCGTATTTGCCTTGCTCTCCGGCCCCCAAGCACTCTTGGCAAAACACCTGGAACTTTCTATGCGCAGTGAACAATTGCGCAATCAAAGCGAGCAAGCAACCCGCATGGTTGACTCACTGCTCGCAGAACTCTCTGCCATTGATGACATCGTGGACGCCCAGCTCAGTGCGCGGGTTTCACAAAGCCAGGGTATTCTGTTGCAACTGGAAATCGGGCTCTCGGTTGGGCTACTGGTTTCACTGTGTTTGAGCGCTCTTATTTTACTGCATCTGATTCGCGCCATTCGTAAGCCCATGCAACAACTGCTCACAACACTGCTCTCACTAAGTCGTGGTGACATGACACAGCGAGCCATTCTGGATCGTCATGACGAACTGGGGCAAGTAGGCGAAGGGATCAATTCTTTGGCACACGAGATGAGCAATATGCTCAGCCAAGTGGTACATGCCGCCCGTTCACTCGGGGAAATGGCCGAGCTCAACCTGAGCGCACAACAAAGCGCCACCCGCCAGCTTGAGCAGCAGCGAAGTGAAACTAACAGTGTCTGCGCCGCGATGGAGGAGATGGATTATTCGGCGCGAGAAGTGGCAACCAGTGCTGAAATGGCCGAACAGACGCTGGCACAGGTGGCGAAAGAAGCCACTCAGACCAGCATGATGAGTAAGCACACTGCAGAGCGAATGAGTCGATTAGCTGACGACCTGACCAACTCCTGCCACGCCATTGAGTCAGTGCATCACTTGAGTGTCAATATCGGTGGCATTCTTGAGATCATTGAGCGGGTCACAGAGCAAACTAACCTGCTCGCGCTCAATGCGGCAATAGAAGCCGCCAGAGCCGGCGAGCACGGCCGTGGCTTCGCGGTTGTTGCCGACGAGGTACGCCAGCTAGCCCGTCATACCGCAGAGTCAACAACCCAGATCCAGTCGCACATTGCGGCCCTGCAGCAAGGGGTCACCGGAGCGGTCGAGACCATTGTCCGCTGCCACGGAGTAATGCAGGCATGTAGCCAGGACAGTCAACAAACCCGAATGATGCTTGGCGCTCTTTCAGACAGTCTTCACTCAGTGGCCGAACTGAGCAGTCGAATCGCTACAGCGGCCCTACAGCAGCGCCAAACCAGTACAGAAATAGCCCGAAACATCAGCAATATCAGCTCGATTGCCAATGAAAACCAAAAAGTGCTGGGCAATGTGGCTCATACCGGCGGGCAACTGCAAAAGCTCTCTTCACAGCAGCAATCTCTGGTACAGCGCTTTGTTCTGCAAAATACCTGACCAAAACGGGAGATATCCCATGACCATGAGGACCTACTAACATGCTCAAACGTACTCTGCTTGTCGCAGCTATGCTCAGCTGCCTGCAACCTGCATTTGCCGATGATGACTCTGCGCAAACCCGTGCTCTGTTTTTACGTGGCGAGATGAACAACTGGGAAGCGCCCGCTGCCGCCAAAATGACGGTTCAGGCGACCGACCTATTGAGCGTAAAGACGCAACTGCAAGCCAGTCACGGCGCTTACAAGTTCAAGATTGCTGATGAAAAATGGAAAAGTGACACGACCTATGGCCAGTTCGATCCCATCAGCAAAGTCGAGTCAGGCAAGCCCGTGGTGGTCAAAGCCGGTTACCAGTGGGGCGATATGAAATTTACACCAGCTGCTGATGGAAGTTACACATTTACGCTTGATCGTCGTGACCCCGCCAAGGTGATCGTCACCGTCAGTAAAGATTAAATATTGCTGCACAGATAATACCGACAAATAATGCCAACCCGTAAAAATTGGCTGGCATTATGTTTCTTAAATAACAACGCCTGCTTAAGCAGGCGTTGTTATTTAAGAAACGTGGCTCGTCTTATTTTTGACTGCGCTTGACCGCCTCGACAAAGGTGGTCTTGGCCTTGGTCGAGCCAGCCCGCTCAGCTTCATCCACCAGTTTCATCGCCTTGTCGATATCACCAGCCTGCACCGCTTTCTCAATCTGAGTCAGATAGAAGTTCTCCGTTTCACCCAACATGGTCGGAGTCGCGACGGCTGGCTGATTCTTTATCGCCGTTGCCGCCACAGCGCCAGCACCGGCGCCAAGCGCCATGGCACTGGGTTGCACCCCCTGGCTCAATGCCAGTTTGTCGCTGTATTCTGATTTAAACACATTATCGACCCCTTCCAGCTTGGCGCGATCCACCAGCTCAATCTTGACCAATCCCCACGGGGAGTGCGGGATAACCGGATCATTGACCGGCGGCTCCTGAGTGGAAGTCGCTCGGGCAAACGCCTTGGCGGGGTGCAAAATCGTGGTCGAACCCGAGAGCTCGGTGGCCGGTGAATAGATGACCATATACGCCTCTGGCTTGAGTGCATTACGGCTTACGTAAATGGTGCCCTCAATACGGTCATTATCGAGCAGGTGTGCTGGTTTGTAACTAAACAGGGATTTGCCCAATACCCGGGTTACTTCAAAATTGCTGTTGAGCATCAATACCTGTGGCATCAAGACACTCTTGCCCACTTGGGCGGCAACCTTGACCACCATATCACCGGTATTAGTGGGCAACTGGTAGGCAGCCAGGTAACTCAACCCTTCCTGAAATTTATAAACTTGGGAAGAACCATCAATGGTCAGTAGCGTATCGCCTTCCGCCAGAGGTTGATATTTAAGCGCCGACAGGGAAGCGCAGCAACTCTGGGCTGAAAGCAGCGCCTGTTTGGCTGCATCGGGGGAATTTAACACGGCTTCATGCGGCTGCAGGGGAACAGTCATGCTTGAACAGCCCGACAACACGACAGCCACCGCAGCGGCAAGGAGATAATTGGCCAACTTCATCGTATTTCCCTATCAAATGGTGACACAAACAAGACTGCCCCCAAAAGGGGGCAGCATGTAACAAACCCGAGTAGATATTACCACCACGCTTCAGCTTGGACACCAAAGTTCCACGCATGGTCATCGGTGTTACCATTGAAGGAATCACCTTCACCATCTGTCAGATAACTTGCATAAACACGGATTTCAGGACGAGCCATCATACTAGGGCCAGCAGACCAAGCTTGTGCCAACGTATATTTTTGACCACTTTCTTTGTCTTCAGAACCACTGGTCCAAGTTTTGGTGCGCTCGAAAGTGCCAAGCTCAACCAAGGTCTTAGTAATATCAGTCCAAGCATATGAACCACGAGCTACTGCACTAAAGAGTTCAGTATTGTCGTGCCAAGCTTGGAGTTTTTCACCCTTGCCATAAGTGAAAACATGGTTGATTGAGAAACGCTCACCAACTGGAATATCACCAGTCAAAATGACGCGGTAGCCAGTGGCATCGTCGGTTGTATGCCATACGTCATACCAACCACCACCTTGCGAGATCATATTCTGAGCCAGACCTTTATTGGCATACTGCAGTACCAGCTTTTCATTGATGCCTGAGCCATCAAAATATTGGCTGATTTCACCAGTCACCATTACCCCATTCTTTGGATCATAACTGGAGCCAGCAGATTTTTGCTCATCAGTTGGGTTGGGCATAGCGTAATCAACACCAAACTCAGTCCAAGCACCACTCCAGGGCTTTAATCCTGCATAGCGTACATCAAGGAAGTTGATATTCAGATCATTATTGGTAATGGAATTATCAATATCATTGCCGTCGGAACGGATCCAGGCAAAAGAGAATGCTCCTGGCCCTGCTTTCAGATTTTCCAAGCCTGCGCCTGCACCGGACACGTTCCAATACTTGGTGTCGATAATATGCAGATCATGACGCTGATAATAACGCTTACCAACCCACAGTATTGCATCTGGATCGCTAGCAATGAGGCCTTTAACTTTAGCATTAAACTGACGAAGACCAAATTTTGCATCATCATCTTTGGTACTTTCACCGTCATTAGAACCATCACTTTCCATGCTGACCGTACTGTCTACATAGAACGAGACGCCATCTTTTTTAAACAGCTCTTGTCCAAGACCAATTTCGCCATAGGTATCATCTTCATTACCCAGGCGACCTAATAGATCCTTATTCGCTGTCTGCTGTTTACCATCTTGGGAAACACCGACCCCAGAACGGAAATAACCAGTAAAATCAACAGCGTGAGCATTCGCAGCCATCATGGCAATAGCGAGTGCAATCGATGATGTCAAATATTTGGTCTTCATGTGCGTTCCTTCCTCCGTTGTATCTATATATGTATGGCGATGAACGTCAGCATCCAAGAAAACGCTCTCACCGACGGAACGGATTATATGCGCGCCGATTGAACTTTTGTCATGACACACATCACACATTCATGAAAACAAGCATCATGAAAATGGTGAAAATACATTACACCAACACAACATCAATCATAAACTACTGATATACAATGAAAAGAGCCCATCGCAACACGTGTTATCGATTACACTGCTAATAAAGTGTTTTCGCACAACCACGCTGCCAAGCAGACACTGCGGACGCAAAGAGCCCCCCAGCCAACGACTTAGGCAGAGGTCTTAGCTAACAGAGCGGATAGCGAGACGGGCATTAAAGGCAACGTCAAGCAGAAGCAAACAGAAAAGTGGCCAGCTCCTAGGAGCTTGACCACTTAGAGAGACGGGGTCAGATTTACAAGGTTTTGACTGAATGACGTCGAACCAAGGTCGGGCTAAACAAGTTGGTCGCTGAATTGATGGCCTCACCACGAGACAGAGCCACCGCCAACTCAGCAGCTTGCGTTGCCATAGCCACCACAGGATATTTCACTGTGGTGAGACGCGGACGCAAGTAGCGAGATATCAGCACATCATCAAAGCCCACCAAAGAGAGGTCTTGAGGAACATCAATCCCGTTATCGCTAAGCACTGACAAGGCCCCCGCCGCCATCGAATCGTTATAGCAAACGACGGCTGTCATCTGCGGTCCCCGACCCAGCAACTCGGTCATCGCAGCCTCCCCCCCCAATTCATCAGGACTACCGCGGGAGATCAGGCGTTCATCAACCGGAATATTGTGCTCTTGCAGAGCATCCAGATAACCCTGCAGACGGTCCTGAGAGTCTGATATCTGATGATTTGAGCATAAAAATCCTATCTTCTTATGGCCTTCCTGAATCAAATGCCGAGTCGCAAGCCAGGAACCATAGCGATCATCTAGCGCAACACAACGGGACTCGAATCCTGGAACAATACGGTTGATTAGTACCATGCCTGGAACATAGCTCATCATCTGGATCAGCTCTTCATCTGGCAGCATTTTGGCATGAACCACCAAGCCAGAGCAGCGATGCCCTATCAACTGCTCTATTACATGCTTCTCTTTGGCTGCGTCGTGGTAACCATTTCCGATAAGCAGAAAATTCCCCGTGGCCTGTGCCACTTGCTCAACAACTTTAACCATGGTGCCAAAGAACGGGTCAGACACATCAGCAACAATCAATCCCAAAGTTTCATTGTTCTGATGGGCCAATGCTCTCGCGTTCGCGTTGGGGTGGTAGTTGAGTTCATGCATCGCCTTGAAGACGGCATCGCGTGATGCCTGACTTGCCTTTGGCGACTTATTGATGACACGTGAGACTGTGGCGACGGATACGCCTGACAGGATTGCTACATCTTTGATGGTTGCCATGAATTAGCTTTTCCGGTGAACGGTATAAATAAAAACCTGTGCTTTACAGGGTAAGGATACTACCGATATTTCCAATGCCTGACACGGCTTTCATACCAAAAGCGGGAGCATTCTATCAATACGAGCGCCTCGCCGTGTAATCATCTTACATACACTATTCTTCATTATCATGCTAATCGCGGATAAAAACGTGACAAAAGTCACACAAAACAGAGGTGCATCTTCCCGGCCTGCTTTCACAAGCGCAGAATAAGGGTAAGCGGTTACACTAAATAAAGCCTAATTAAAACGAGCACCAAGGAGAGATTCATGTTGAAGATACTCGTCACAGGTGGAACTGGTTACATAGGTAGTCATACCTGCTTGCAGCTTATCGCTGCCGGGATGACCCCCATCTTGTTGGACAATTTGGTTAACAGTAAAGAAAGTGTACTAGAACGTATCCACACCCTCAGCGGGCAGCGTCCCCTGCACTATCACGGTGATGTGCGGGATGCCGACCTGCTGGATCGTGTGTTTGCAGACCAACCGATAGATGCAGTGATCCACTTCGCAGGCCTCAAGGCAGTAGGAGAATCGGTAGAAAAGCCTCTCGAGTACTATGACAACAATGTTAGCGGCACCCTGGTGTTGCTGCAGTCAATGCGACGCGCCGGGGTCAAGACCTTACTATTCAGCTCATCTGCCACCGTTTATGGTGAGCCAGAGAGCATGCCCATCACCGAGGAAACGCCAACCTTGAGCGCCACCAACCCTTACGGTCAGAGCAAGCTGATGGTGGAGCGTCTCATCAAAGACTTTGCACGATCAGCTCCCGATTGGTCATTGACCCTGTTGCGCTATTTCAATCCGGTGGGAGCCCATCCCAGCGGTCTAATGGGCGAAGATCCCCAGGGCATTCCTAATAACCTGATGCCTTATATTGCCCAGGTGGCAGTGGGCCGCCGTGCCAAACTCGCCATCTTTGGTGATGACTACCCGACACCGGATGGTACCGGTGTGCGGGATTACATTCATGTCATGGATCTAGCCGATGGCCATGTTGCAGCCTTGAAACATACTCTTGGGCAAGCTGGCGTCCATGTGTACAACCTGGGCACTGGGCATGGCTACAGCGTCCTAGACATTCATGCCGCCTTCTCCAAGGCCTGTGGTCGCGAGCTGCCTTATGAGATCGTGCCCCGCCGTGCCGGAGACATAGCGCAGTGTTGGGCCGATCCAACACGGGCTTACAACGAGCTGGGGTGGAAGGCTCATCGCACGCTTGATGAGATGACGGCCGATACTTGGCGCTGGCAATCCCAAAATCCGAACGGTTACCCCCTTCCATGAATGTACAGAACGAGACAGG
This sequence comes from Aeromonas sp. R4-1, assembly GCF_040908325.1. Lineage (NCBI taxonomy): Bacteria > Pseudomonadati > Pseudomonadota > Gammaproteobacteria > Aeromonadales > Aeromonadaceae > Aeromonas > Aeromonas sp. R4-1. Next base: position 3,633 of record NZ_JBFODM010000015.1, on the reverse strand, counting down.
CCTTCCTATGCAATTTGAACCAACCGATCACCCCCACCGTCGTTACAACCCATTGATCCAGCAGTGGGTTCTAGTTTCTCCCCACAGGGCGAAGCGCCCTTGGCAGGGGCAGCAGGATGAACCTGATCGCACCCAGCGATCCATTCACGATCCGGATTGCTTCCTCTGCGCCGGCAACACTCGCGTCACTGGTGACAAAAATCCGGATTATCCGTCGACCTTCGTTTTTACCAACGACTTTGCGGCACTGATGGTTGATACACCTATGGCCCCAACCAGCGAGGACCCCCTCTTCCAGCTAGAGAGTGCACGCGGCACCAGCAGGGTAATCTGCTTCTCACCGGATCACAGCAAGACCTTGCCCGAGTTGTCTATCCCCTCCCTCACCGCCGTGGTCAACACTTGGTGCGAGCAAACTGCAGAGCTGGGGCGCGAATACCGCTGGATCCAAGTATTCGAAAACAAGGGCACCATGATGGGGTGCTCCAATCCCCATCCCCATGGGCAGATATGGGCCAACGACTTCTTGCCCAACGAAGCCGCGCGGGAAGATGATGCCCAACGGGAGTATTTTGCAAAAAATGGTCGTGCCATGTTGCTCGATTATGTGGAGCGCGAACAGGCTGACGGCCGCCGTACCGTAGTGGAAACGGAGCACTGGCTGGCAGTGGTGCCCTATTGGGCGGCCTGGCCCTTCGAAACCCTGTTGCTTCCCAAGTTTGCGGTAACACGTCTACCGGCCCTGACAACACAACAGCGTGAAGACCTCGCGCTTGCGCTCAAGAAGCTGACCAGCCGCTATGACAACCTGTTTCAGTGCTCCTTCCCCTATTCGATGGGATGGCATGGTGCGCCTTTCAATGGCGAGGAGAATGACCACTGGCAGTTGCATGCCCACTTCTACCCGCCCCTGCTGCGCTCTGCGAGCGTACGCAAATTTATGGTGGGCTATGAAATGCTGGCGGAAACACAGCGTGACCTGACGGCAGAACAGGCGGCCGAACGCCTGCGTTCCGTCAGTGATATCCATTTTCGTGAACAGGTTTGAGGTTGAGATATGAGTATTGAATCGCCACGCAGCGTGACTGAACGCACCTTTTACACCCAGTACGGTTATCCCCCTACCCTCGCCATTCAGGCTCCAGGGCGTGTCAACCTCATCGGGGAACACACGGACTACAACGACGGCTTCGTGCTCCCCTGCGCCATTGACTATCAGACAGTGATCAGTGCGGCCCCCCGCCAAGACAGCCTGATCAGGGTGATCGCTGCCGACTATGACAACCAGCTGGATGAATTTGACTTGCGCCACCCCATAGAGCCGCGCCCGGAATACCTGTGGGCCAACTATGTGCGAGGTGTCGTCAAATATTTGCTATTGCGAGGCTGTCAACTGACCGGGGCTGACCTGGTGCTCAGTGGCAATGTACCGCAGGGAGCCGGTCTGAGCTCTTCCGCCTCTCTGGAAGTGGCGGTAGGACAGATCTTCAAAGAGATGAATCACCTCGACATCAGCCAGGCAGATATCGCCCTGAACGGACAACTGGCGGAAAACAGGTTCGTCGGTTGCAACTGCGGCATCATGGATCAGTTCATCTCCGCCCTGGGTCAGCAGGATCATGCCCTGCTGATCGATTGCCGTAGCCTGAAAACCCGTCCTGTAAGCATGCCGGCCGACATTGATGTGGTCATAATCAACTCGAACGTACGCCGGGGCCTGGTGGATAGCGAATACAATACCCGCAGAGCACAGTGTGAAGAGGCCGCACGGCATTTTGGGGTCAAGGCACTGCGCGACCTGACTATGACCCAGTTCACGGAGCGAGCCAACGAACTGGCTCCTGTCGTCGCGAGCCGTGCACGCCACGTCATCTCCGAGAATGAACGAACGCTGGCAGCGGCCGATGCGCTTGCCAATGAAGACATGGTCATGATGGCCGAATTAATGGCAGCCTCTCATGCCTCGATGCGTGATGATTTTGCCATCACAGTGCCCGCCATTGATGCCCTGGTCGACATAATCAAAGATATCATCGGCAGTCGTGGTGGTGTGAGGATGACAGGTGGCGGGTTTGGTGGTTGTGTGGTTGCATTGGTTCCACAGTCACTGACAGCAGCATTGTGCGAACAGGTTAATATTCGTTATCCCCAAGTAAGCGGTCTGGCCCCGAGCATCTATATCTGTAAGCCCTCAGCCGGAGCCGGCCTATTCTGATATCTTCGCTGACACCTCAATATTGTAGTGGTCAACTATTTCCAAACTGGTCATGGTATAGCCGTATTGCTAAGCGATGAGCATTGGACTTAGTTTAGGGAGGGTGCGAATAAGCACCCTCCACAACGAAACTGAAAAATTTAGTTTATTAAATTCAAATGCTTACAAGGGCGCATTTTTATGTTTGGTGACTTATTCGCACCTTCCTTAGATAAGTGAGCAAACAACACTGCTCGCGTCACATCTTTCAGTAACAGACTACCAATGGCTTTGCTTATATATAGTCGGTGTGTGTGACGATAGGCTTCAACGGTAGATGCTCGGGCAGGCCTGGCAACTTGCTTCCACTCCAACCACTCTTCAAAAAACGCATCAAATGTCGGCATAGCCGACCGCTTCACTTTGGATGCTTTGGCAACAGCAGCAGGATCTTCTCCTGCCTTAACCAAAGCAACAGCCTTACCGTGCTCAACTCGCGCAGCCGCCAAGCTCATTGCTGGGTAAGAGCCCAATGTGAATTTTCGGGCCTTATTATTGATACGATAACGGTAAAGCCATGTTTTAGAACGCCCACCACTGCGAACCTCGATACACAACCCACCACCAGCCCCACTAGCAACAGCAACCACCTGTCGTTGGCCATCCTCCGCCTTCAAATTGGCGATTTCCCGATCTGTCTTAAGCGCCACCCTAGCCCCTTTGTTCAAGCTGTGTACACAATAGCATTTTGAGTACGCAACTGCGTACACAAACTACTTGGCTACCAGTGATTCCACCTGAAACGTCGTGAGACCAAAAACTCTTTAATTTATTGATAATAAAGAGATTGAATTAAAAGATGAGACTTCATGACATCCATGGAGACTCACTCAAGACCAACTTCCTGTTCAACGTCTAATCCCATGACAGGCCAGCATTTGCTGGCCTGTTTTTTATCTGCCATTGCCCGGGCAATAATGGCAATGTCTTAAAAAAAAGCAGATTGTTGGGCTTTTGCGCAACAGAGACCAATAACTGGTCAAACGCACTCAAATTGCGTTTTTCTGGCAAAAAAAGGGTTGACGCCCCAGAGCCAGATACGCATAATTCGGCCCGCACGGTGACGAGGTGACGACTCACCGGAAGCAAGGTTGGCTATGTAGCTCAGTTGGTTAGAGCATCGCACTCATAATGCGGGGGTCACAGGTTCGAATCCCGTCATAGCCACCATCTCTAGTTGGGGTATCGCCAAGCGGTAAGGCAGCGGGTTTTGATCTCGCCATCCCTAGGTTCGAATCCTAGTACCCCAGCCATTTTTAAAAGTTCTTTGCCAGTTTCATGACTGTTGAGGAGCGCTGTTGGGGTATCGCCAAGCGGTAAGGCAGCGGGTTTTGATCTCGCCATCCCTAGGTTCGAATCCTAGTACCCCAGCCATTTTT
>NZ_JBFODM010000014.1:0-2053 GCF_040908325.1 Aeromonas sp. R4-1 | reverse complement strand
ACCATCGGCCACGTTGACCACGGTAAAACCACCCTGACTGCAGCTATCACCAACGTGCTGGCCAAGCACTTCGGTGGTAAAGCTTTCGCCTTCGACCAGATCGACAAGGCACCGGAAGAGCGTGAGCGTGGTATCACCATCAACACCTCCCACGTAGAATACGACACCGCTACCCGTCACTACGCCCACGTAGATTGCCCGGGTCACGCCGACTACGTTAAAAACATGATCACCGGTGCTGCCCAGATGGACGGCGCGATCCTGGTAGTAGCAGCGACTGACGGCCCGATGCCGCAGACTCGTGAGCACATCCTGCTGGGTCGTCAGGTTGGTATCCCGTACATGATCGTGTTCATGAACAAGTGTGACATGGTTGATGACGAAGAGCTGCTCGAACTGGTAGAGATGGAAGTTCGTGAACTGCTGACCGAGTACGACTTCCCGGGTGATGACCTGCCGGTAGTTCGTGGTTCCGCACTGAAAGCGCTGGAAGGCGACGCTCAGTGGGAAGAGAAGATCATCGAGCTGGCTGGCCACCTGGATACCTACATCCCGGAGCCGGAGCGCGCGATTGACCAGCCGTTCCTGATGCCTATCGAAGACGTATTCTCTATCGCTGGCCGTGGTACTGTAGTTACCGGTCGTGTAGAGCGCGGTATCGTTAAAGTAGGTGAGACTGTAGAAATCGTTGGTATCAAAGATACCGTTTCTACCACCTGTACCGGTGTTGAAATGTTCCGCAAGCTGCTGGACGAAGGTCGTGCAGGCGAGAACATCGGCGCGCTGCTGCGTGGTGTTAAGCGTGAAGACGTAGAGCGTGGTCAGGTACTGGCCAAGCCGGGTTCTATCAAGCCGCACACCAAGTTCGAATCTGAAGTGTACGTACTGTCCAAAGAAGAAGGTGGTCGTCATACCCCGTTCTTCAAAGGCTACCGTCCGCAGTTCTACTTCCGTACTACCGACGTGACCGGTACCATCGAACTGCCGGAAGGCGTAGAGATGGTAATGCCGGGCGACAACATCAAAATGGTTGTTACCCTGATTGCGCCGATCGCGATGGACGACGGCCTGCGTTTCGCTATCCGTGAAGGTGGCCGTACCGTAGGTGCCGGTGTTGTAGCTAGCGTAATCGCCTAATCGATTCGTTATATACAAACATGAAAAGGGGTGGCTTCGGCCACCCCTTTTATTTTTGGGGCTATTTATGGCCTGTGAGATACTGGGCAAAACCATTGATAGAGGTAGTTTCCGTGAGCAACCCTGCCATTTTTCTGGATCGTGACGGTGTCATCAATGAAGACACTGGCTATGTCAGTCAGATCGATGATTTCCATTTTCTGCCCGGAGTCATAGACGCCCTGCAGCTTCTCAAAAAGAAAGGCTATCTGCTGGTCGTCGTCACCAACCAGTCCGGAATCGCCCGCGGCTACTTCAGTGAAGATGACTTCATGAATCTGACTGAATGGATGGATTGGTCACTGGCTGATCGGGATGTAGATCTCGATGGCATCTACTTCTGCCCCCATCATCCGGATCACGGCGCCCCCTGTGATTGCCGCAAACCGGAGCCAGGCATGCTGCTGTTGGCGCAACAGGAACTGGGGATCGACATGAGTCGTTCCTATATGGTGGGTGACAAGCCTTCCGATCTGAAAGCCGCCATCAATGCCGGGGTTGGTCACAAGATCATGGTCAGAACCGGCAAGCCGGTGACCGAAACGGGTAGTGCGCTGGCCGATGCTCTCTATGACAATCTGCACGATTTTGCCGTTGCGGTGCCTGCAGTGAGCTGATTTCGCCGGTTTAATATGCCAATTGGTGGCTTTGTGAGCGAATAAACAGTGAAAGCCATCTTTTTGCAATTATCTGCTTGCCAGAAAGAATCTGTTCCCTATAATGCGCCTCCATCGACAGGGCAAGCGGCAACGCAGAAGGCCAAGTCGATAACCTCGAAAAGTCTTTGAAAATAAGGCTTGACTCGAGAAGGCGGTTGAGTAGAATTCCACTCCCGCAGCAACACACTGTTGCGTCGCTCTTTAACAATTTGAATCAA
>NZ_JBFODM010000013.1:0-25003 GCF_040908325.1 Aeromonas sp. R4-1 | reverse complement strand
AGAATCTGCTCCATGCGGGACAAGAAAATCTCTTTTCTGGTCTGACGGCGCTTACTGCTGAATTCACTGTCGGCGAAGGTGAGCTGATGACTCATGATGAACCCTTTTTCATGGCTCCAGATGACAAACATGATCTCATATCAGGGACTTGTTCGCACCTTCCTTAATGGAAGCTTTGTGACAGAGAGTGATGACTATTTCCACCATTGATTTAAATGTTAATAACAAATTTATCGCAGCAAATATGCAATTGCTCTTTCAAGGTCTCGAGTGGATAGCTCTTAGTGCTTGTTTTTACTGGGGAAAAAAGTTAAAAATCGACTATATGATTTGCTTGGATTAACAGGGTCCTTGGCTGAGTCCTTTGTAGTATTGCCGAACAGGCTGCCCTGTTGTTGATATCTGAAATAGTTTTGTCCGCTCTTGGCTATGTGAAAAGGGATAATGGCCGAGAGGTATTTGCACCTTGCATTCTGCAGCTAGCGGTTTGCCAGATCTGTTTTCCGGTTAACCAGTGACCATCCAGCATGAATGACCTTGACCAGATGAATACGCTTGACGAACGGTTACTGAAGACGATGGATGTTCTGCATACCCCGATCTGGGTTTATGACATCGAGCATCACCATATTTTCTGGGCAAACAGCGCCGCGCTCTCCGTGTGGGAGGCGACGTCTCTCGACGAACTCTGCTCCCGCGACTTCTCTGCCGATATGGCAACCGCCATCGATCTGCTGCTGCAGCGCTATCTGGGTGATTTTCAGCAGGGGCGCAGTTACAACGAGTGGTGGACCCTCTCCCCAAAGGGGGTCAAGAAGCAGATCTATCTACGCCTCTCTGGCATTCAGCTGGCTGGCCGTCTGATGATGATGACCGAAGCGGTGCTCGACTCCGATACCCTCTATCAGGAGTCCTCGCTGGCAACCGGCGATACCCTTGCCTGCCTGTTTGATAGCCATGGTGTGTTCGAGAGTGGCAACTATCACTTCGAAATGTGTTTCGGCCACCAGATCGCCAAGCTCTCCCAGGTTTTCTCCGGCAATGATGACAGCTTCTACCAGAAGCTCTCCCGTCTCGATGAAGTGGTGACCGAGGGGGAGTGCCGTACCCTCAAGGGGATGCGCTGGTTCCAGTATCAGTTCCGCTATATCCAGCAGGGGGCCCGCATTCTGCTCACCATGCGGGATATTACCGATCGCAAGCTCGAGGAGCTGGAGCATCGCCACCTCGCCTGGCACGACTCCTTGACCGGCCTGCTCAATCGGTATGGCTTGATGAAATCCCTTGAGGCCTATTGCGGGCTGGGGGAGCGTTTCGCGCTGGTGTTCATGGATCTGGACAACTTCAAGCTGGTCAACGACAACTACGGCCACAAGGCGGGAGATCGCCTGCTGGAGCGGGTCGCCGGTCGCCTCAAACAGATTTGCCCGCGGGATGTGGAGCTGGCTCGCCTCGGTGGCGATGAATTCACAGCACTGGTGCCGCTGGGCAATCAGGGGGATCGGGCGCAAGAGGTGGCCGATCAGATGCTCTCCCAGATGACCAAGCCGCTGCAACTGAGCGGGCTGCCGGAGGTGACCATCGGCGGCAGTATCGGTATCGCCATCTATCCCGATGATGCGGATGACGGGGACAACCTCATCACCCGTGCCGACATGGCCATGTATCAGGCCAAGCAGATGGGGCGGCTGCGCTGGCAGCGTTTCACCCCCAGCATGCAGCAGACCCTGCAGCGCAAGCTCAATCTCAAACAGTTTCTGGCCAAGGCCATCGGCCGCCAGGAGCTGAGCCTCTGTTACCAGCCGCAGGTCGATGCCGCCAAACGGCGTCTGATCGGTTACGAGGCGCTGCTGCGCTGGTACAACCCGGTGCTCGGCCATGTGTCGCCGGTGGAATTTATCCCGCTCGCCGAAGAGATGGGGCTGATCCGCGAGATCGGCAGCTGGGTGCTCTCCACCGCGCTGGCACAGGTCGCCAGCTGGCAGAAGCGTTTCCATCAGCGGGTGCCGGTCTCCGTCAACCTCTCCGGTTTCCAGCTCTCGTCGGCGTTGCCCGGGCAAGTTCGCCAGCAGCTGGAGCTGCACGGGGTGGATGCCTTCCTGTTGACGCTGGAGCTGACCGAAACCGTGCTGATGCTCGATATGAAGGGGTGCCTCGGCATTCTCGACGATTTGAGCGAGCAGGGGATCAAGATTGCCATCGACGATTTCGGTACCGGCTACTCCTCGCTGGCTTATCTCAACCGGTTGCCGATCAACAACATCAAGCTGGATCGCTCCTTCGTGGTCGGCCTCAACTTGCCGGTGATCCGGGCGACTGCAGCCATGGCCACCAATCTGGGGTTGGGGATCATGGCGGAAGGGGTGGAGGAGCCTCACGAGCTGGCCGCACTGCAGACCCAGGGGTGCCATGTGTTCCAGGGATATCTGTTCAGCAAGCCTCTTACAGTGGCGCAAGTTGAGGCGAGCGGTTTTGTGGTGGAGTGCCAGGTCGGGCGTTATCCACTGCTAGATGCCGTGATGGCAGAGTAACAAGTGTGCGTTAGGCCACAACTTGGGATTTTATTCCGCAATATTTAATCAAAATTAATCATTCTTTTGCGATCGGTCATGAGACGGATTGACTGGAGTTGCTAGCATGCGACCTCGTTTCTAGGGAAAGGAGTATCGCAATAATGAGTCATGCTGCTGTCAATGACCGTCCGGCCAGCCCTCCCAAAGGTTGGCTGAACCGTTTCCTCAATGGCGTCGAGAAAGCCGGGAACAAATTACCCGACCCCGCCATGCTGTTCCTCTACGCCTTGCTGATCGTCTGGGTCGGCTCCTGGGTGTTGTCACAATTCCAGTTTGATCTGGTCAACCCCCGTACCGGGGAGGCGGTAGTGGTCAACAACCTGCTGACCGGTGCCGGTCTGGCCGAGTTTCTCTCCACCATGGTGACCACTTTCACCGGCTTTGCCCCGCTGGGCATCGTGCTGGTGGCCATGCTCGGGGTCGGGGTGGCCGAGCAGTCAGGTTTTATCAATACCGGTCTGAAAAAGTTGCTGAAGGTGACGCCTGCCCGTTTTCTCACTCCCATGCTGATCCTGGTGGCGATCGTCAGCCACACCGCCGCAGATGCGGGCTATGTGCTGGTGATCCCCATCGGTGGCATCATCTTCCACGCTGCCGGACGCCATCCGTTGGCGGGGATCGCCGCTGCCTTTGCCGGCGTTTCCGGCGGTTTTGCCGCCAACTTCCTGCCCTCCGGCGGGGATGCGCTGCTGCAGGGTTTTACCCAGTCCGCCGCTCAGTTGCTCGATCCTGACTACATGGTCAACACCCTGTGCAACATCATCTTTACCGGTGCCTCTTCGTTGCTGATCATCTGCGTCGGCTGGTTCGTCACCGAAAAGGTGGTGGAGCCGCGCCTCAAGCATGTGGCGCTCAACGAGGATCTGGAGAGTGCCGACGAGATGGGGCGCTACAGCGCGCAAGAGAGCCGGGCCTTCAACTGGGCCGGGTTTGCCATGCTGGCGGCTATCGTGCTGCTGGCGCTGGCGCTCTCCCCGAGCGATTCACCGCTGCGTGCTGCCGATGGCTCCCTGACCACCTTCGCCGCACCGGTGATGAAGTCCATAGTGCCGCTCATTTTCCTGCTCTTTATCCTGCCCGGGATTGTCTACGGCTTTGTCGCAGGCAGCTTCAAGAGTGGCAAGGATGTGATCGACGCTATGTCGGCCACCATGAACAAGATGGGCTCCTACATGGTGATGGCCTTCTTCTGCGCGCTCTTTATCAAGGCGTTTGGCGACTCCAACCTGGGCACCCTGCTGGCCCTCTCCGGTGCCGAAGTGCTTCATGCGCTGGCGCTGCCCGGTGAAGTGACCATCGTCGGGATGATCCTGCTCACCGCCACCGTCAATCTGGTAGTCGGCTCGGCCTCCGCCAAGTGGGCGCTGATCAGTCCGATCTTGGTACCCATGCTGATGGCGGTGGGGATCTCCCCCGAGCTGACCCAGGCGGCCTATCGGGTCGGGGATTCTGCTTCCAATATCATCACCCCGCTGATGGTCTTCTTCCCGCTGGTGGTGGTCTATTGCCAGCAGTATGTGAAGAGCACCGGGATCGGTACCCTGGTCTCCATGATGCTGCCCTACTCGCTGGCCTTCCTGGTGAGCTGGACGATTTTCCTGCTGCTCTACTGGGCGCTCGGCTTCCCGCTCGGGTTGCAAGCCCCTTATGTCTATCCGGCCCCTTAAGCTGGGTGTGCGAGGGAGCCTTGGGCTCCCTCGTTTTTTTCGTTATGGTGTTACCTCATTTTGGAGGTGCCATGAATCAGACCATCGATCTTATCCTTTCCCATCGCTCCATTCGTCAGTTCACTGCCGAGCCGATCGCCCCGCAGCAGCTGGATGTCATTCTCGCCGCCGCCCAGTCCGCCTCGACCTCTAGCTTTTTGCAGGTGACCAGTATTGTGCGAGTCAGCGAACCCGAGGCGCGTCAGCAGCTGGCCATGCTGGCGGGCAATCAACCCTATGTGGTGCAGGCGGCTGAGTTTCTGGTCTTCTGCGCCGATTACCACCGCCACACCCAGATCGTGCCCGAGGCCCAGACCGGCTATGCGGAGCAGTTGCTGATCGGTGCCATCGACGGCGCCCTGATGGCGCAAAACGCCCTGATGGCGCAAAACGCCCTGCTGGCGGCCCAGTCGCTGGGGCTGGGCGGGGTCTATATCGGCGGCATTCGCAACCATCCGGCCGAGGTGAGCGAGCTGCTGGGCTTGCCCCATCAGGTGATCCCGCTGTTTGGCCTCTGCCTTGGTCATCCTGCCCAGCAGCCGGAGCAGAAACCCCGTCTGCCCAGGGGATTGGTGGTGCATCAGGAGCGCTACCAGCACGAGCTGGATCGCGGCCTGCTGGCCCGGTACGATCAGCAGATCGCGGACTACTATCAGGCCCGTAGCAGCAACAACAAGCAGCAGACCTGGAGCGGCCAGATCCGCGCCATTCTGGGCAAGGAGTCCCGCCCTTTCATGCTGGGATTCCTGCAATCGCGGGGCTTTAACCTCAAGTAATGGCGCTGATGGGCGATACTATGGGGAGGTGACCGTCATGGTCATCATCCCCTGATCCTGCAATCTCTCCCTGAGACCGGGGGCACAGCTTGGTGACAAATCGTGGGCAAGGGGGGATCTGCAGGCTACCTTAAGTGGGTAAGCTGTTGTAGGATCACGCAATTGGATAGGAACAGGGGTTTGGACATCCTATGATTTTAACTTTGGTATTGCTGTCTATCGGCGCACTCCTGTTTTTGGTTATCGCCTATAACGTGGTGCAGCAATATAAGCAGAAGGCAGAGGCGGACAAGCGTCACGCCGTTGCCAGACACAAGACGGTGGCTGACGAGACCGAAGAAGTGTTGCTGAACGTCAATCTGGTGCCTTTCTCCAAGAACATGGTGTTGCTGTTGCAGCACCGGATCCTCGATGCCTATCGCGCCATCGCCCAGGTGATGCCGAACAATCAGATCAAGCAGCGCATCGTCGATGTGCAGACCCAGATCAAGAATGTGCAGGAGAACTACAGCGTGCAGGATGAGGGGCAATTCAAGACCCCGGAGTCCGATCGTCAGGCGATCCAGATGCTGCAGCTGGTCAAGAAGATGCGGGCTGTGCTGCGGGTCGAGCACAACAAGGGCAAGATTGACCCTCAGGGGTTTGCCCAGGAAGAGCGCCGCCTCGAGCTGATGCAGCTCAAGATCAACATCTCCAATCTGGTCAAGCGTGCGATGGATGCCCGCATTCAGGGCCAATATGGTACATGCCGCCAGCTCTATACCAAGGGTCTGTCGGCCATGGCGAGCGTGGGCGACAAGGATCCCTATCTGCTGGCCCGTGAAGAAGATATGCGTCAGGGGCTCAAGGAGCTTGAAGAGCTGCAGCAGCAAAACAGCGCGCAGGATCTGCAAAACATCAAGGACAAGGAAGCTGACGAGCTTGATGTCCTGTTTCAACCCAAGAAGAAATGGTAAGCATGTCCCATCCACTCGATTCCACACTGGGGCCAATGGCCCCATTTGTTTCTCAGCTGTTGGCCGAGCTGGCCGCCAGTGGCGTCACCATTTCCCGGCCAACGGTCGATCACCTCTGTTATCGGGCGGCTACCCTGCAGGAGTACTGCGCGCTATGTGCTGTGCTGGCTGAGGCAGGTACCTTGCTGGTGGAGGGTATGATTGGCGGACGTCCCATCGCCACTTATCAGTTGCGTCAGCCGCTGTTGGCTGATGAGGTACAGGTACCCTGTATCGAGCTGGCTGCACCGAAACCGGGTCGTGTCCATCAGGCGGGGCTGGAACATATCGAGCTGGTGGTCACTTCACTGCAAGATCTGGTAGCGTGCTATCCCGAGCTGCCATTCAAAACCGGCAACATGCAGGATATCCGCAACCCCGATATTGGCCTGATGTTGCCCTCCGGACAGATCAAGTTTCATCTGCGCCCGCTGGCTGAGGTGATCGCCGAAGAGGTGGCGACCGACGCTGTGGTCGCGGTGCCTGCGGGTTATTTCGATCAGGAGTGATCCTGTGCTCAATGCGGTGCGAGCCTGACAGGCTCTTGAATAACGCAGCAAAAGGGGTCACCGGTGTGACCCCTTTTGCTATCTGGTGACGCTTGGTGGCGAGAGCGCTATCTGCTCGTGGGTGACCCTGTTTGCGCTGAGCCCGTTACCCGTGTCGGTGGGGTTGCTGGGCAGGCAGTGGCGATTGGCTTCGCTGCTTGAGACGGCCGAGCCAGAGGCTCAAGCCCGCCGTCAGGATGAGGACCAGTTCAATCCCCATGACCAGACCGCCCAGCTCACCCTGCTCCCAGAAGGGGTGCAGGTAAAGTCCCCCCAGACTGGCTCCCAGATAGTAGGCCACCAGATAGAGGGAGGAGGCGAGGGCGCGGTTGTGTTCGACATGATGACCGACCCAGGCGCTGGCGCAGGCGTGTGCCAGGAAAAAGCCGAAGCTGGAGATCAGCAAGCCACTCAGGATCCCGAGCAGACTGCCCTGCAGCAGCCACAGACTCCCGAGGGCCATCAGCGCGATCCCGACCAGCAGCATGCGTTGTGCCCCCCAGCGATTGGCAAAGCGACCGCTCAGAGAGGAGGCCACCGTCCCCGAGAGATAGGTGAGAAACAGCATGCCGAGCCACTGCGTGGGCAGGGAGAAGGGGGGCTTGGCCAGCAGGAAAGTGAGGTAGCTGAACTGGTTCAAAAACACCATAAAGTTGAGTCCCCCGATAAGGTAAGCCCCTACCAGCAAGGGATTGGTCAGGTGTTGCTGCAAGGCGCGAGCAAATTGGCCGCGAACGGGGGCGCTCGCCACAAAGCGGGTCTGATGGGGCAGCAGCCAGAAGACCAGCGGCAGCAGTGACAGGCTGATCACACCAATCCCCAGAAAGGTATGCTGCCAGTCGCCAAACCAGCCCGCCAACAGACCGCCGACCACCCGACCGGCAATGCCACCGAGGGAGTTGGCGGCAATATAGACCCCCACCGCCGAGAGCAGCGCCCGTTTGCTGAACTCTTCCCCCATATAGGCAATCGCGGTCGCGGGCAGCCCTGCCAGCAGCGCGCCCTGCAGGATGCGTAGCAGCAGCAGGGTGCCAAACTGCTCAACCAGCGGGATTAACAGTGAGAGCAGGATCGCCAGGGTGAGTGTCCCCAGCATGACTTGCCGACGGCCATGGCGATCCGCCAGTCTGGCGCAGATCAGCAGGGAGGCGGCGAGGCCTGCAGTGCATCCTGCCAGGGTCCAGCTGGCCGAGAGGGAGTTGACCGAGAAGACCTCGGCGATCAGGGGTAACAGGGGATGGGTCTGGTAGAGGTTCAGAAACACCAGAAAAGAGCCCAGGCTGAGGGCCAGGGTTGCACGTATCCACTCGCGACTTCCAACTTCAATCATTGCGTATTGTCCTGACTACTTTTGGTCAGGGTAGAGTCCTTGCGGTTATAAATATAATATATTTAAGTTATCCATCTCATAAGATGAATTGATACATGGATCTGAAACAGCTCACCTATCTGCTGGCGGTCAGGGATGCCGGCTCATTTACCAAGGCAGCCAACAGTCTGCATGTGGCACAGCCGGCCATCAGCATGGCCATTGCCAAGCTGGAGCAGCAGCTCGAATTGCGGCTGTTTGATCGACAGGACCGGGCGGTACGGCTCACCCCGGAGGGAGAGGTGCTCTGTCGCCATGCCGAGCGCTTGTTGCTGCAGATGCATCAGGCCGAGGCCGAGATGGCCGAGCTCAAGGGGCTGGAGCGGGGGGAAGTGCGGATCGGGATCCCCTATATGATGGGCTCCTACTATTTTCCCCCTCGACTGATGGCCTTCAAGCATCGCTATCCCGGCCTCAAGATCCGGGTCGAAGAGGCCGGCACCCGTGAGCTGCTCAGCCGGATGGTGGATGGCTCCCTCGATCTGGCCATTCTCATCACCAGTGATCTTCCCCCCGCCATCGAGGGGGCACATCTGCTGAGCGAAGAGATGTTGATGGTGGTGGGGGACGATCACCCCTTGCGCGGCGAACCGGCCGTCACCCTCTCGCAGTTCTTTGCTCAGGAGCTGGCGCTGTTTCGCCGTGGTTTTTACCACCGGGAGCATATGGAGGCGCTAGCCCAGAGCCTGGGCGTTGAACCCGATATCGCCTTCGAGAGCAATCTTATCCCTCTGCTCAAGGCGGTGGTGCGGCAAGGTTTTGCGGTGACCACCTTCTTGCGGATGGTGCTGGAAGAGGAGCCGGATCTGAGTGGCGTGCCCTTCGACCCGCCCATCTACCTCGACCTCTGTGTGGCGTGGCGGCGTGGCGATCCGCTCTCCATGGCCAACCGTGCCTTGCGTGATTTCCTACTCAAGGAGCGCCCGGCCTGATGGCGGCGGGTCATTGCTGAAAGTTTGTTACTATTAACGGTGGGTTCGCTTGAGGGCTACACCATGAAATTGCAGCAATTGCGCTATATCGTCGAGGTGGCGAACCACAGGCTGAATCTGTCGGCCACCGCCGAGAGCCTCTTTACCTCCCAGCCCGGGATCAGCAAACAAGTGCGGATGCTGGAGGATGAGCTGGGGATCCAGATCTTCGAGCGCAGCGGTAAACACCTGACCCAGATCACTCCCATCGGTCGGGATGTGATCAAAGTGGCCGCCGAGGTGCTGGACAAGGTCGCCACCATCAAGGTAATGGCCAGGCAGCATGTGCATCCGGAGCAGGGAACCCTCACCATTGCCGCTACTCATCTGCAAGCCCGTTATATTCTGCCCGCCATCCTCAAGGGCTTCATGGCCCGCTTTCCCAAAGTTGCCGTAACTGTGATGCAGGGGAGTGCGGCGCAGTGCCGCGCAGCCGTGCATGATGGCGCTGCCGATCTGCTGCTGGTGGATGAACCTGAGGAGGGGAGCGATCTGCTCATGCTCCCCTGTTTTCAGTGGCAACGGGGCTTGGTGTTGCCAAAGGATCATCCGTTGGCCAAAGCGACATCGCTGACCCCGGCCGAGCTGGTGGAGTTTGCAATGGTGACTGACGGAAGGGCTCTCTCCACTACTCAGGTCACTGATTGCGCTCATGCCGAGAGCCGGATCGCCTGTTGTGCGAGCGACAGCGATGTGCTCAAGACCTATGTCAGACAAGGGATGGGTATAGGGGTGATGGCAACCTTTGCCTGGGAGCCCCAGCGCGATGGGGATCTGGTGCTCAAAACGGCGCCCTGGCTACCAGGCGGTGTAGCTGCTATCGGGTTGCGCAGAGGGGCATTTTTATGCGGCTATCTCTACGATCTGATTGAACGTCTCGCGCCGCAATTGACCCGCGAGCGGGTCGAACAATACTGTGCTGCCCGCACTGGCGAAGAGCTTGAAGCTCTGCTGGCCAATCTGACCGTACCACAGCGATAGCTAGGGTCGTCCCAAGAAAAACGCCTCCGTTCGGGAGGCGTTTGACTATCTGACATTCGTCAATGCAGGCTCACTTCTTCAGCATATGATCCAGCTTGTTGGCCTTGGTCGACAGATAGAACTCGTTGTGGGGATTGCGCCCTTCCTGCAACGGTACCCGTTCGGCCACCGGAATACCGAAGGATTCCATCGCTTTCATCTTGCGCGGGTTGTTGGTCATCAGTTTGAGAGACTTGACCTCAAGCTGCTTGAGCATATCGGCGCAGATGGTGTAGTCGCGCATATCGGCGGCGAAACCAAGGGCCACGTTGGCTTCCACGGTATCGGCCCCCTGATCCTGCAGGTGATAGGCGCGGATCTTGTTGAGCAAGCCGATGCCACGGCCCTCTTGACGCACATACAGCAACACGCCACGACCGGCTTTGGCGATATTTTCCATGGCCGCTTGCAACTGGAAACCGCAGTCACAACGCAGGCTGAACAGGGCGTCGCCGGTCAGGCACTCTGAGTGGATCCGGCCCAGCACGGGCTCTTCACCGGTAATGTCGCCCATCACCAGTGCGGCGTGATCTTTGCCTGTGCCGGTTTCCTGAAAACCTACCAGCGTGAAGGTGCCCCAGGGGGTTGGCAATTTGGATTTGGCCACGAGGGTAACGCTGCTCATAGGTTGCTCCTTACTACTAACGGCTCAAAAAAGGGGGGCCAGTTTAGCGCGCCTTGTCAGGAACGACCATAAGAACAAGTCCCTGCATTGCTTAATGAAATCTCCAAATGAGATACAAGCACAGCTGTCCGGCGGGGTTTTGGCCCTTTGTGCGGATTGATGACTGCCAGGCTCACCACATTCGGGTATAATCGGCGCCCATTAACCCACCCCTTCGGGATGGGAGCAACACAGTGCAGGAGAGAAGTTATGCCTCAGATGGCCCCCGTAATGACAATTGATGGCCCCAGTGGTGCAGGTAAAGGCACCTTGTGTCAGCTGCTTGCTGAGAAGCTGGGTTGGCACTTGCTGGACTCGGGCGCCATCTATCGGGTGTTGTCCCTGGCCGCCCTGCATCACGATGTAGAGCTGGACAGTGAAGCCTCACTGGTGCCACTGGCTGCCAATCTGGATGTGCAATTTCAGGTTGAGGGCGATCTGGTCAAGGTGATCCTGGAAGGGGAAGATGTCTCCCGCACTATCCGCACCGAAGAAGTGGGTAATGCTGCCAGTAAAATCGCCGCCTTCCCCCGGGTGCGCGAAGCCTTGCTGCGCCGTCAGCGGGCATTTCGTCAGGCCCCGGGTCTGATTGCCGATGGTCGTGACATGGGCACAGTTGTTTTCCCCGAGGCCGAGGTGAAGATTTTCCTCGACGCAAGTGCCGAAGAACGGGCCCAGCGTCGCTATAAGCAGTTGCAAGATAAGGGCTTTGATGTTAACTTTGAGCGTCTTTTAACCGAGATTCGGGAACGTGACGATCGCGACAGAAATCGCGCTACTGCACCCCTGAAACCGGCAGAAGATGCTCTGGTGGTAGACTCTACCGCCATGACCATAGATGAAGTGCTGGCAACAGTACTCGCCTATGCAGAGCAACAACTTGGTGATGCCAGCGCAAGCTGACATCCGGTCGTCTGCACCAAGGATGGCGCAGATTATTTAAAACAGCCCCGCTTGTGCCGGATTGCAAGTGGATGTTTCATTTGTGACATAAACAATGATCGAATCTTTTGCTCAACTCTTTGAAGAGTCCCTGAACGCCGTTGAAACCCGTCAAGGTTCCATCGTCAAGGGTACTGTCGTTGCTATCGAGAACGGTTTCGTACTGGTTGACGCCGGTCTGAAATCCGAGTCCGCTATCCCGGCTGAAGAATTCAAGAACGCCATGGGCGAGCTGGAAATCAACGTCGGCGACACCGTTGACGTGGCTCTGGACTCTATCGAAGATGGTTTCGGCGAAACCAAGCTGTCCCGCGAAAAAGCCAAGCGCCACGAAGCCTGGCTGCAGCTTGAGAAGGCTTACGAAGAGCAAGCTACCGTTATCGGTATCATCAACGGCAAGGTCAAGGGTGGTTTCACCGTTGAACTGAACGGCATCCGTGCCTTCCTGCCGGGTTCTCTGGTTGACGTGCGTCCGATCCGTGACACCGCTCACCTGGAAAACAAAGAACTCGAGTTCAAAGTCATCAAGCTGGACCAGAAGCGCAACAACGTTGTTGTTTCCCGTCGTGCCGTGATCGAGACCGAGAACACCTCCGAGCGCGAAAGCCTGCTGGCTAACCTGCAAGAAGGTCAAGAAGTTAAGGGTATCGTCAAGAACCTGACCGACTACGGTGCATTCGTAGATCTGGGCGGTGTTGACGGCCTGCTGCACATCACCGACATGGCGTGGAAGCGCGTTAAGCATCCTTCCGAAATCGTCAACGTTGGCGACGAGATCGCTGTCAAGGTTCTGAAGTTCGACCGCGAGCGTACCCGTGTATCCCTGGGTCTGAAGCAGCTGGGCGAAGATCCCTGGGTTGCTATCGCCAAGCGTTACCCGGAGACCACCCGTCTGTCTGGCCGCGTGACCAACCTGACCGACTACGGCTGCTTCGTTGAAATCGAAGAAGGCGTTGAAGGCCTGGTACACGTATCCGAGATGGATTGGACCAACAAGAACATCCACCCGTCCAAAGTTGTTAACGTTGGTGACGTGGTTGATGTGATGGTTCTGGACATCGACGAAGAGCGTCGTCGTATCTCCCTGGGTCTGAAGCAGTGCAAATCCAACCCGTGGCAGCTGTTTGCCGAAACTCACGCCAAAGGCGACCGTGTTTCCGGCAAGATCAAGTCCATCACTGACTTCGGTATCTTCATCGGTCTGGATGGCGGCATCGACGGTCTGGTTCACCTGTCTGACATCTCCTGGAACAACCAGGGCGAAGAAGCCGTGCGTGAATTCAAGAAAGGCGACGAGATCGAAGCCGTTGTTCTGCAAGTGGATCCGGAGCGTGAGCGCATCTCCCTGGGTGTCAAGCAGATCGAAGAAGACCCGTTCAACAAGTACCTGGCTGACAACAAGAAAGGTGCTATCGTGAAAGGTAAGGTTACCGAGGTTGATGCCAAAGGTGCCGTTATCGAACTGGCTGATGGCGTAGAAGGCTACCTGCGTGCCTCCGACGCTGCTCGTGACCGTGTAGAAGACGCCACTCTGGTGCTGTCTGTTGGTGACGAAGTTGAAGCTAAATTCATGGGCGTTGATCGTAAGAACCGCACCGTAAGCCTGTCTGTCCGTGCTAAGGACGAGGCTGATGAGCGTGTTGCTATCGATAACCTGAACCAGCAAGAAGAAGTTGTGTTCAGCAATGCTATGATGGAAGCGTTCAAAGCCGCCAAGGGTGAGTAATCCTTGATGCAAGAAAAGGGCGGCATTGCGCCGCCCTTTTTTATCCTGGCAAAATGAATATTGCATGTGATCGGGGAAGGAGATTTAACGTTATGACCAAATCAGATCTCATCGAACAACTGGCAGCCAGCCGCATGCATATGCCGGCCAAGGATGTCGAAGCCGCCATCAAGGAGATCCTTGAGCAGATGGCGTCGACCTTGCAAAACGGCGACCGGATTGAAATCCGCGGATTTGGCAGTTTTTCACTGCACTATCGTGCGCCCCGTGTGGGCCGCAACCCCAAGACTGGGGACAAGGTTGAACTGACCGGGAAATATGTCCCGCACTTCAAACCTGGTAAAGAGTTGCGCGAGCGCGTCAACATCGTTGAATAATGCAGAAATGGGCATACCTCGGGTATGCCTTTTTTGTTTTTAGCGCCGATTCCTGTGCCAATCGTCTTGTTTCTTAAACTCTTTTCCCATTCACACTAGAGTCTGCCTGCGATTTTAAGGATAATCAGCCTCTCATTAGATACTGACAGGGAGCTCTTATGAAGCGTATTTTGGCCCTCATTCCGCTGGTGCTGGTGTTTGTTCTGACCCTGGCGCTGGGCTCACAAAATGGCCAGCTGGTTCAGTTCAATTACCTGATCGCTCAGGGTGAGTTTTCACTTGCCATGCTGTTGGGCTTCTTCTTTGCTGGCGGCTTTTTGCTGGGCTGGCTGGTATTCGGCCTGCTGTTCCTGCGCCTGAAAATGCAAAACCGCACCCTCAACCGCACCATGCGTCGTCAATCCCGCGAGTTGGAGCTGGCCCGGTCACCGGGTAAGGAATAATGTTCCTCAATGCTTGAACTGCTTTTCCTGCTGTTGCCCATCGCCGCCGGTTATGGTTGGTACATGGGTCGCAGGAGTGTTCGCCAGGACACCCAAAAACAGAGTAACCAGTTTTCCCGCCAGTATGTGGCGGGCCTCAACTATTTGCTGTCCGATGAATCCGACAAGGCGGTGGATCTCTTTATCCAGCTGCTTGAGGTGGACAGTGAAACCATCGAAACACACCTCTCCCTCGGCAACCTGTTTCGCCAGCGTGGGGAGGTCGATCGTGCCATCAAGATCCACCAGAACCTGGTAACCCGCCAACTGACCCGAGAGCAGCGCCAGCTTGCTCTGCAGGAGCTGGCTCGCGACTTTCTTGCTGCAGGTCTGCTCGACCGGGCGGAAGCGCTCTGGAATGAGCTGTGTGACGACAGCGATTTTGAAGAGACGGCGCTGGCACAGCTGTTGATTATCCATCAGCAGTTGCGGGATTGGGACAAGGCCATCGATGTGGCAGTTCGTCTGCAAAAATTCCAGGGCAAGAAGCTTGCCGACCCCATCTCCCATTTCTATTGCGAACAGGCCGAAATCGCGCTGCGTGAGGGCAATAAAGGGGAGGGGCTGGTCAAGCTCAAACGGGCGCTCAATATCAATCCGGCATGTGCCCGGGCCAGTTTGCGCCTCGCTGAGCTCGCCATGGCTGAGGGGGAGTATGAGCAGGCCAGCAAGGAGCTGCTGCGGGTGTTCGAGCAGGATATCGACTTTGCCTCCGAGGCAATGCCCAAATTGCTCGAGTGCTATCAGCAGTTGGGCCGCACGCCTGCGTTGATCCCGCTGCTTGAGAAGGCAGTGGAAGATCACGCCGGTGTCAGCGTGACCCTGGCCCTTGCCAAGCTGGTTGAAGAGCGTGATGGCCTGAGCCAGGCCCGTTCCCTCGTGTTGCGTCAGCTGCGTCGTCATCCGTCGATGAAAGGTTTTTACCAGCTGGTGGGTTTTCAGCTGGCCAGTGCGGAAGAGGGGCCTGCCAAGGAGAGCCTCGAACTGCTGCAACAGCTGGTCGGCGAGCAGATCAAAATCAAGTCAACCCACAAGTGTCGGCAGTGCGGCTTTGCCACTCACTCGTTGTTCTGGCAGTGCCCGTCTTGTCGCCAGTGGGGTTCCATCAAGCCGATCCGCGGTCTGGACGGTGAATAACAAGCAATAGGATGTGAGATGCAAGATCCCAAAGTACTGGTAGCGCTGGATTATCAGCACGAGGCAGATGCCTTAGCGTTCGTTGAACGTATCTCTCCGGCCCAGTGCCGTCTCAAGGTAGGCAAGGAGATGTTTACCCTGTTTGGCCCGCAGTTTGTACGCCAGCTGGTGGCCAAGGGATTCGATGTCTTTCTGGATCTGAAGTTTCACGATATTCCCAATACCGTTGCCAAAGCCGTGGCAGCCAGTGCCGAGCTCGGTGTCTGGATGGTCAACGTGCATGCCAGTGGTGGTGAGCGGATGATGCGTGCCGCCAAAGAGGCGCTTCTGCCTTATGGTGACAAGGCCCCCCTGCTTATCGGCGTGACCGTGCTGACCAGCATGGAGCAGTCCGACATGATCCCTCTTGGTCTGGATGTAAGCCCCGCCGAGCAGGTGGTCCGGCTGGCTACCTTGACCAAAACATCCGGTCTGGATGGGGTGGTCTGTTCCGCCAACGAGGCCCATGAGCTTAAAGCCTTGCTGGGTGATGAGTTCAAGCTGGTGACCCCGGGTATTCGCCCGACCGGTTCAGCGGCCGGGGATCAGCGCCGGGTGATGACACCGAAAGCGGCGGTCGAGGCGGGGTCCGATTATCTGGTTATCGGTCGCCCCATTACGCAGGCTGCCGATCCGGCCGCCATGCTGGCCAGCATCAATGCCGAGCTGGTTGGTGCGTAACAGGCTCACTCAGTGATACACGGTGCAGGCCGAGCAACAGGCCTGCACCGGCCCCGATAAGATGAGAGCCGATGTGTACCCTGGCATTGATCAGGGTGGATATCGGGCTCTCTCCTGCATTGTAGAAGTCCATCGCCAGCTTGAGCCCCATCCCTGCCAACAGTAGCCAGCCCGATGTGCGGCGTCCGTGGCGAATATCCTGCATTGCCCCCCAGACAAACAGGCCATGCAGCGAGCCAGATAGCCCCATGTACCACTGGGTCTGCGGGCACCACCACCAGATCCCCAAGCCCACTGCCAACCAGAGCAGCAACATCAGCAGCGGCAGGCGAGCCCCACCCAAATAGTCGCGAAACAGGCTATAGAGGATGGCGAGGCCGCCCAGATTGAGCAGCAGGTGCCACTGATTGGTATGAGCCAGATTGCCTGTTATGATCCGCCACCCTTCGCCCCCGGCGATCAAGGGCCGATCGAAGGAGAGCTGAAGATTGGGAACGGTAAAGAAGAGTAGCAAGCTGGTGAGAGAGAGCGTGATAACCCAGAGCAATCCAGATTTGTCTGACAACATGAAACAGTCCAACGACAAGAACAGTCGATACTGTACACGTTGCACCCGAGCCCTCAAAGCCTGCCTGTGCGATTATATTGTGCCGGTTGACAATCACACGCCCCTCTACATCTTGCAGCACCCCAACGAGGTGGCACATCCCAAGGGGACTGCGGCGCTGCTGGCGGCCTCTTTGCAACAGTGCGAGATCCATGTGGGGGAGGACTTTTCCCGCGATGAGTGGCTCAATGGGTTACTCGCAGAGCCTTCCCGCCGCTGCTATCTACTCTGGCCGGATGAGGATGCCATTTCGCTGACCGATCTTCGCCAACAGCGGGAGAGTGAACCCTCTGGCAAAATGTCCATCGCCTTTATCTTGCTCGACGGCACCTGGCGCAAAGCCTATCGCATGTTGCAGAGCAACCCGGCACTGGCCCGCTTGCCCCGCATCGGCATTGGTGCCATTGCCGGTCAATATGCCATTCGCAAGAAACCCTTTCCCGATGCCCTCTCTACCATAGAGGCGGGCTATCACCTCTTGTCCCGGTGGGAGGGGAGGCCGGAGCACTATGCGCCCTTGCTGACCCTGTTTAACCGGTTGAATACCCAGTGGCAGGACTTTGCCGAAGGCCGCCGCGCGTGACAATTCAAGGAGTTATCAAGATGAAAAAAGCAGTCGTGGTTTTCAGTGGCGGTCAGGACAGCACCACCTGTCTGGTACAGGCATTGGCTCAGTATGATGAAGTGCACGCCATCACCTTCGACTATGGCCAGCGCCATCGGGAAGAGATCGACACCGCGCGTCGTCTGGGCAGTGCTCTGGGGATCGCCGCCCACAAGGTGATGGATGTGACGCTGCTCAATGAGCTGGCGGTCTCTGCCCTGACCCGTGACGACATCCCGGTCAGCTGCGAGCTGCAGGATAATGGCCTGCCCAACACCTTCGTGCCGGGTCGCAATATCCTGTTCCTGACCCTGGCTTCCATCTATGCCTATCAGGTGGGCGCCGAAGCGGTGATCACCGGTGTCTGCGAGACCGACTTCTCCGGCTATCCCGATTGCCGTGACGAGTTCGTCAAGGCCCTCAATCAGGCGGTGTCGCTGGGGTTGGATCGCGGCATCCGTTTTGAAACTCCCTTGATGTGGCTCGACAAGGCCGAGACCTGGGCTCTGGCGGATCACTATGGTCACCTCGACACGGTGCGCCAGCAGACCCTGACCTGCTACAACGGCATTGCCGGTGACGGTTGCGGCACGTGTCCTGCGTGTGAACTGCGCAGTCGCGGCCTGAACAACTATCTGGCCGACAAGGCGGGCATCATGGCCAGACTGTTTGAGAAAACCGGGCTGGGTGAGAAAAGCGCAGAGTGAGCCTGCGTCTTGCCGTGGCTTGGGGTATAATCCGCGACTTTTGCAACAAGCCGTGATCGAGATGCACTACCCAATCAACGAGATTTTCCAGACCATCCAGGGGGAGGGCATCTTTACCGGCCTGCCCGCCATCTTTGTTCGCCTGCAGGGTTGCCCGGTGGGCTGCCCCTGGTGCGATACCCGTCATACCTGGGTTGTTGATCCGGCTCGTGAAGTGGGCAAGGCAGCGGTGCTGGATCGCTCCAACGAATCCGATTGTTGGAGCCAACTTAGCACCGCGCAGATTATCAAGAGCTTTACCGACCTGGGTTATCAGGCGCGCCATGTGGTGATCACCGGTGGCGAGCCCTGCCTCTACGATCTGCACGAACTCTCGTCAGCCCTGCTGGCGGCGGGTTATCAGGTGCAGATTGAAACCAGTGGCACCAGCGAGATCAAGACCCATGAGCAGACCTGGGTGACCGTCTCCCCCAAAATTGGCATGAAAGGGGGGCTGCCTGTGCTGGTCTCGGCGCTGGAGCGGGCCAACGAGATCAAGCATCCGGTGGCCACCGAGCACCATATTGAAGAGCTGGATACGCTGCTCGCTACTGCTACCCTGCGCCCTGATGTGGTCATTGCCTTGCAGCCGATCAGCCAGAAGCCAAGGGCCACCCAATTGGCGATGGATACCTGTATCGCGCGTAACTGGCGACTCTCAATCCAGACTCATAAATATCTGGATATCGATTAATATGGATTGGCTATCCGACGAACAGGTACTGCTGACCCTGACCAACAAGATGCCTTACGGTAAATATCAGGGGCGGCGTATCATCGATATTCCAGAGCCCTATCTGGTGTGGATGGCGCGCAGCGGTTTTCCGGCGGGTAAATTGGGCCAGACGCTGGCGTTGGCTTACGAAATCAAACTCAATGGACTTGAGTCCATGATTATTCCCATTATTAACAGGATGTCGGTATGAGAATATATACGAGGCAGGGCGATAAGGGCATGACCCGGCTGGCCGATGGTATCCAGTTGCCAAAGGATCATTTGCGGGTCGAGACCTACGGTTATATCGATGAGCTCAACTCCCATATTGGCTTGCTGATTTGTGATGTGCCGTCGCAAGAGATCGGTTTATTGGCTGATTTACAGCTGTTGCAACAGGAGTTGTTTGATCTGGGGGGGGAGTTGGCATTCTCCAGCGACGCCCAGAATGAATCAATTTGGCAAGTTAATGCCGCCTGGACCACTCGCCTTGAACAGCAGATAGATCGTTATAGTGAGCCATTGCCGCCGCTGCACCAATTTATATTGCCCGGTGGTTCCCGTGCCGCGGCGCAAGCACATGTGGTGCGCACTCTGGTGCGTCATTGCGAGCGCTTGCTGCTGACATTGAGCCGGGAAGAGCGGGTCAATCCCGAGGTGCTGCCCTATCTGAACCGGATGAGTGACTGGTTCTTTACCGTTGCCCGCTATCTCATCTGCGTAGCAGGGGATCGTGAAGTGCTGTGGGTCAAGGCAGCAGATCGCCCGCAATCGGCTATCTGATATTTCACGTTTAAGCGGCAATAAAAAACCTCGCCTTGGCGAGGTTTTTTATTAGCAACGAGATTGAGATCAGATAGCAAAGTCTTCCAGTGATTTGCCTGCTGCCACTGCGCTGGCAATAGCCGAAGGCATACGGCCCTGGCCGGTCCAGGTTTTCTCTACGCCATTATCCTGATAGCGATATTTGGCCGGACGTGGCGCCCGCTTGGCTTTTTCTGATTTGCCGGGGTTGGTAGCGACCGCGCTTACCAATTCTGCCGGGTCAATACCGGCTGCTTTCAGCATTTCGCTATATTCGTTAATTTTCCGCAGATGCTCTTCACGGGCTTGGCGCTCGGCAGCCTCATCCTGCTGACGTTCAGCAACGATAGTAGAGAGTTTTTCCAGTGCCTCTTCCAGTTGTTCCAGAGAAAGCTCGCGGCAGGTCGCACGCAGACTGCGGATATTAAGCAGTACCTTTAAAAATTCATTCATAGGAGTTACCACGTCGAGTCAGAGAAAAATATTATGTTTCAGCTGATTCTTGCTTGGTGATTTAAATAAGTCAAGCCGGGTTAAATATAATATCCGGGGGAACCTCAATACAGATATTTAATATGGCCAGCAATAGGCTTGGTGATTGGATGCCAATGAGGCCGCAGTAGGTGAAAATAGCGTCAAAGCTGGCGTTGTTGCATCATTTGACTACCATTTTCCGGCCTTGATCTGTTTATTATGATTATTTAATCAAAAAACTTGCTATAAGCTGCCATCTCGATAAAATGTGCGGCGAATACCTTTAAGTAGAGGCGCGCTGCCTATGAGTATTTGTGCGGAGGGTGATGCCTGTGATGCACAAGGAAAGGAGTCAGCGCCGAAGTGGCCAGGCCATCATACCGGGCTGCTGGTTCTGCATCTAATAGGTGCAGGACTGCCATAGTCATCCACTATGGAGCGCTACCTGAAGGGGCTGAGGAGTATGACCTCCCCATAGGTTTTGTTTCTTTAGATCCTCTCGGTAGATCTCCACCTGTAATCTTTAGGTGCAAAGAGATCATGGACATTAGTCATTTCGCCGACTCCGGTTGGTCCGTTCTTCCCCCCCTGTTGGCTGTCGCGCTGGCGATCCTGACCCGCCGTGTACTGTTGTCCCTTGGTGTGGGTATCGTCACCGGCAGTTTGCTGCTCAATCAGTTTTCTCCCCTCGAATCCCTGCATTACATGTTGAATACCGTGCTCAAGATCTTCTGGGTCGATGGTGCGCTCAATCGTGACAACGTCAACATGATCCTGTTTATGCTGCTGCTGGGCGGCCTCATTAGCCTGATGAGCGTCTCCGGGGCGACCCGTGCCTTTGCCGAGTGGGCCGAGCGTCGTGCCAAGACCCGCAAGGGCGCCAAAGCCCTGACTGGCATGATGGTGTTTGCCTTCTTTATCGATGACTTCTTCCACAGCCTGTCGGTGGGGGCCATCTGCCGTCCGGTCACCGACCGCTTCCAGATCTCCCGTGCCAAACTGGCCTATCTGCTGGACTCCACCGCGGCGCCGGTCTGCGTGCTGATGCCCATCTCCTCCTGGGGTGCTTATATCATCGCCCTGGTTGGCGGCATCATGGCGGCCCACGGTCTGACTGAGCAGAGCCCCATCGCGGCGTTTGTCGAGATGATCCCGATGAACCTCTACGCCGTCTTCACCCTGATCATGGTGCTGGTGGTGATCGCCTGTCAGCTGGATATCGGCCCGATGCGTCAACACGAAGCGTGGGCGCTGGAAGGCAAGCTGTGGGATGAGTCCAAGGGCCGCCCCATCGGTCTGGATATGGAGAGCCCCGAAGAGAGCAACGGCGGCATGATCGATATGGTATTGCCGATCCTGACCCTGACCGCTGCCACCATCTATTTCATGATCGATTCCGGTGCTGCGGTGCTGAGCGAGAAAGGGCTGCCGTTCAGCGTGCTCGGTTCGTTCGAAAATACCAACGTCGGCTCTTCGCTGGTCTACGGTGCCCTGTGCAGTCTGGTGGTCTCCATCGGTCTGGCGATGCGCCTGAAGCTGGGAGCCAAGAACTGGATCAAGGCCGCGCCGCAAGGTGTCATGGCCATGCTGCCGGCCATCAACATCCTGCTGTTCGCCTGGACCATCGGTGCTGTGGTGCGTGATGTGGAGACCGGCAAGTACCTGGCTTCGCTGGCTAACGGCAACCTGCCGATCGAAGTGCTGCCTGCCGTGGTCTTTATCCTCTCCTGTGCCATGGCGTTTGCCACAGGTACCAGCTGGGGTACCTTCGGCATCATGCTGCCGCTGGCCGGTGACATGGCCGCCGCCAGCGACATCAGCCTGATGCTGCCGATGCTGGCCGCGGTACTGGCTGGCTCGGTGTTCGGGGATCACAGCTCGCCCATCTCCAGCACCAGCATCCTCTCTGCCACCGGTGCTGGTTGCCATCACATCGATCACGTGATGACCCAGCTGCCCTATGCACTGGCCATCGCCTTCGGTGCGGCCATCGGTTACCTGGCGATGGGCTTGATGCACTCCAGCCTGGCCGGTTTCAGTGTCAGCGCACTCTGGTTCGTGCTCTTTACCGGTTATCACCTGAAAAAGGCCAAAGCGCGGCCAGTGCTGGCCACCGCGTAACATTTATAGAGCAAGGGGCCCGCGGGCCCCTTGGTTTTGTCAGGGGCTTTGGTTAGCATGCGCCCCATAAATTCAGTTTCGGAACAGTATCATGGCTTCACTGCACTACAAATTTGCCACCATGAATTCAGGCAAATCCACCCAGCTCATTCAGGCGCACTTCAACTATCTGGAGCGGGGCATGCATCCTCTGGCGATGACGCCAGCCATCGATGACCGTTTCGGGGTTGGGGTGATCAGTGCCCGGGTTGGTCTTGAACTGAAGGTGGACGTGTTCAGCGACAGCTGTGATCTGTTTGAAATGGTGAAAGAGCGCCATGCAAAGAAACATATCGATGTCTTTATCGTGGACGAGGCCCAGTTCCTGACCCGTGAGCAGGTCTACCAGCTGGCCCGCATCGTCGATGAGCAGGATATTCCGGTGATGGCCTATGGCCTCAAGACCGATTTTCGCGGCGAGCTGTTCCCCGGTTCCTACCATCTGCTCTGTCTGGCCGACAAGTTTGAAGAGCTGAAGAGTATCTGCTGGTGTGGCAACAAGGCTCACATGAACTCCCGGGTCAACGAAGCGGGGCAGGTGATGCGTGATGGCGAACAGGTGGAGATCGGCGGCAACGATCGCTATGTGTCGCTCTGTCGCAAACACTATCTCGAAGGTCAGGCCTACAAGTAATTCGGCTGCGATATTTGAATCGTCGAGAAGGGCGCCAATCTGGCGCCCTTTTTATATTCCCCAACTTGTATCGCTGTGGTTCAGTCGATCTCGATATCCACCGGCGCAATGATGGGGTCGGCCACCGGCAGGCGTTGAAACAGCTGGCGAAAATGGTGCTGTACCCGGCCTATATCGACCAGTGACATGCCGGAGGCAAAGCCGAACCAGACATAGAGGCCGGTGAGATCGCGAAACATCGGCGGCAAATAGCGGGGAGCGGCGATCAGCCCCTCCAGATAGTGCTGATAGAGCACCGGAATGTCATCCAGCGTCACCTTGCCGACAAACAGCATCGGCAGGATCTCGGGCACCCCTTCCAGCACGGCGCTGCGGATAAAGTTGACCGTCTCCACATAGCCACGCACGTAGGAGAGATCCTTGGTAAAGCAGGCGCCGCCGCCCACCATGCCGCCACGAAAGACCCGCTGGGTGATCTTGTAGGCGTCGTGCTCGCTGGTGCCCTGCTGTACGAAGTGCTGAAACACCTCGATAAAATCGGCGCCGCGCTCGGCCATGTCGATGGCCATCACCCGATCGGAAATGCGCTTGGCCCGATCCGGAAAGGAGCTGAAGGTGAGGGTCTCTATCAGAACGGCCAGCCCCTCCTGACAGGCGGTGATCCGCGGTGAACCGGCGCTCAGCCAGGTGGCATAAGGCTGCTGGCGACCGTTGAGGGTGGTGCCGACATGGACCCACCCCTCGTGTACCTCCAGTACCTGCAAGTCCAGCTCGGAGAAACGGGCGTGGGAGTTGAGCTTGATGTAGTCGCCACCAGCCGCGGCATCGGAGACGATGCCATCGCTCAGCTTCACCTGCACAGTGCCGTCACTGAAGTAGCTCGACAGCTTGCCCTGCAGTTTGGCGACCGCGGCTTCTCCTTCGAACTCCTTGGGGTAGGGGCGCACCAGATGGCGGGCGCCGGGCAGGGAGAAGATATCGCACAGGCGGGCGCCCAGCTCCTTGAGAGTCTTGCGATCCCCGCGCAGGTGATCGCTGGCAGAGCCATAAAGCAGCTGGCTGTAACGCTGAAAATCGGGTTGGCCCCGCTGGCGCAGCATCTCGATCACCACCATGTACTGATCGACCGTCTCTTGCAGGATCCGGCCAAGATCGTCCTGTGGCCCCAGTTTTCTGCGGATCCGGTCCCGCAGCTCTTTGAGCTCCAGATACTTGTTGCGCGGATCGAAGCCGAGGGGGAGGGCATCATAGAAGTGCCTGTCGATAGCGGGCAGCTCCCTGCCACCGCTTACCAGAAAGCGATCCTGCAGATGGCGTGGCCATTTGATGGCATCCAGAATGCGGATGGGTTTTTGCAGGGTGAGCAGCTCATCCGAGAGTGATTTCAGATGAAGGCGATACTTTTCTTGGATAGTCATGGGCCCCCTGTGGGGCAAGCGTCATCGTGGATTTGGCTGAGTATATGCATAGCGCTTGCCAAAAAGAAGCGAGCCGCAGGGTTATCGGGTTGGCGTGCTTTTTGTTGATAGCAAATTGGTTTAGACTGCGCCCCTTGATCCCAATCTTGTCGTGGAAATGATGAATATCCCCAGCTCCGAAATGATAATGCGTTGGTTGCAACAGGCTCGTATCGAGCACTATGTCTGCGACCAGTGTCACGGTATCCACATTGTCTCTTTGCAGTCGGTCGATGGTATTCAGGAGAGCCGGATCTTCGTGGAAGAGGAAGGCCTGCTGTTCTCCTCCGAGCTGGAAGTGCGCCCCTCCGCAATGCTGCCGCTGGTTGCCGAACTGGGCCGACTCAATATGCAGTACCCCTCCCTCAAGGTGTTCCTCGATATCATCGATGACAACCTGCCGCGGCTGGTGGTCGGCCACACCGTCTTTACCAAGGCCGGACTCAGCGTCGAGCAGTTCCTGCTGTTCGTGCAAAGCACCATCGCTGCCACCCACGAACTGGTTGCCGAATGCGAACGTTCCGGCTTCCTCAACCTGCCGGAAATCCAGGTTGCACCGGAATCTGTGCATTAAGTGTTCGAACGGTTCGCCAGGTGAAAAAAGCCGTTGACGCGGGTGGGGCTTTCCCCTAAATTACGCCCCGTTCCAGCGCAACAGCGTAGCGAACACCGTGTTGGCTGAACACGTTAAACCACAGACCAAAATTTGGTGAGGTGTCCGAGTGGCTGAAGGAGCACGCCTGGAAAGTGTGTATACGGCAACGTATCGAGGGTTCGAATCCCTCCCTCACCGCCA
>NZ_JBFODM010000012.1:0-36256 GCF_040908325.1 Aeromonas sp. R4-1 | reverse complement strand
AGCTCAAACCAGCCCTGATCCAATATCGAACGATTCAGCCCTGATTTTGCCCGGACGTTGCGCCCCGGCTGGCTTGTCGTGCCCGCTGCTGATTTTGACATGTTGGCAACCTTCAAATCCTCAATGACGATCATCGCGTGGTTTTTGCTGATAGTCGTTGTGACCTTGTGAAGGTAATCGCGGCGGGTATTGGCGATATGTGAATGCAGGCGCTGGATCTTGGCTTTTTGCTTCTTCCAGTTACTGCTGAACTTTACTTTTTTGCTCAACTGGCGCTGGAGCCTTGCCAGCTTGGCCTGATGGGTTTTGAAGCTGTTGACGGGCTCAAACACCGTGCCATCTGACAGGGTTGCGAGCTTGGCAATACCCGCATCCAGCCCGACCATTGAGCCGGACGGGTGAATTGGCTCAGGCGTCTCCTGCTCGACCTGTAATGAGATATACCAGTGCCCGGCGGCTTGGCTGACAGTGGCGTTTTTAATCTTCCCTTCTACTGGGCGTGACTGGCGAAACTTAACCCACGCCAGCCCGGCTGGCAGTTTCACACGGCCTTTCTCAAGGCGGCAATACTTGTCGAAGTTGACGAACCGGATAGAGTCGCGGTTGTCGCTTTTCTTCTTGAAAACTGGGGCTTTGGCGACGAGTTTTTTATCAAAACAACGCATCCACGCGCCGTGCAAATCCTTGAGTTTCTGCTGGAGGTTGTCGGTGTATGCCTCGGCCAGAAAGGCCATTTCTGGGACTTTCTTCCAACTGGTGAGCATCCGGTTAAGCTCAAAGGCAGAAGGCAGTTTTTCGCCAGAATCAAGAATGCGTTTGGTTTCTGCCAGCCCGTGATTCCAGACATAACGAGCACTGCCGCCCAACTGGCGCAGGCGTTGCGCTTGTTGTTCGGTCGGTTCGAGTCGGAATTTGTAGGCTTTTAGAATTTGCATTAAATGCTCAGTGTGTAGCAATATTTCTTCACATCATTACACCGAGCAGAGTCATTAAATGCAAGTCGTAAATATCAACAAATCACGCCATGCTGCTTATCTTCTCCATGTTCACTTGGTATTTGTGACTAAGTATCGAAAAAAGATATTGGGCGATTTACACCTTGCTGCATTCAATCAGTATGCTACTGAGGTTTGTAGCGACTTTGGCGCACAACTGAAAGAGTGTGACGGAGAGGCTGACCATGTTCACATGTTGATAGAGTACGGCCCAACGGTACAGTTATCGGTACTGGTTAACTCGTTGAAGGCGGTAACATCAAGGCGGCTGCGCAATGAATTTCTGGACTTGAGAGGTGCCTACAGCAAGCCCGTGCTCTGGTCACGCTCCTACTTTGCTGGCTCTTGCGGCGGTGCGCCGTTGGAGGTGATCAAGCAATACATTCAAAACCAGCGGGGCTGACGCCCCGGCGAAATTCCCCTCCCACCTACGTCGGAGGGAGTCCCCTTTCGCATTCAGATGGCAAGGTGTGGCCGCTGCTGCGCCTCGCCCCGTTTCCGCCAGGCTAAAGTTGCTTTATCGGGGTGATGTGCTGCACGCCGGAGCGGCAGGGGCTGGCGGTGCGTTTCTCTGACTTGCGCCTCACTGCGCCCCTTGGCAAGGCGCTGCACGACCTCGGCTAGCAGTTTATCGCCGGTAGTTGTTAAACAAAAAGCGCCATCAGGCGCTTTTTGTTTAGTTGCGTTGAACGCTATCGGCTCAACGCGCGGCGTGTGTACCCATGGCAGGGTTAGCCAATCAGGCTGGCCCACAGGTCATATTCGTCGGATTCGTCGATCCGCACCTTGACCATGTCCCCCGGCTTGAGGCCGGTTTCGCCGTTGAGGTAGACCAGACCGTCGATTTCCGGTGCATCGGCAAAAGAGCGGCCAGTGGCGCCCTCTTCGTCCACCTCGTCGATGATGACGGTCATCTCCTGACCCACTTTGCGAGCCAGCTTGCGGATGGAGACCTGCTGTTGCAGCTCCATAAAGCGCTGGAAGCGCTCTTCCTGAATCTCTTCCGGTACCGGATCCGGCAGCTCGTTGGCCAGCGCCCCTTCGACCGGGCTGTATTTGAAGCAGCCGACCCGATCCAGCTCCGCCTTGTCGATAAAGTCCAGCAGCATCTGGAAGTCTTCCTCGGTCTCGCCCGGGAAGCCGACGATAAAGGTGGAACGCAGGGTGATCTGCGGGCAGATCTCCCGCCACTTCTGGATCCGCTCCAGGGTGCGCTCGACGGTACCCGGGCGCTTCATCAGTTTGAGGATGCGCGGGCTGGCGTGCTGCAAGGGAATATCGAGGTAGGGCAGTACCTTGCCATCGCGCATCAGCGGGATGACGTCATCCACGTGCGGGTAGGGGTAGACGTAGTGCAGACGTACCCAGATATCGAGCTTGGCCAGCTCTTCGCACAGGGCGACCATGCTGGTCTTGACCGGCATGCCGTCGTAGAAACCGGTGCGGTGCTTCACATCGACGCCGTAGGCGGAGGTGTCCTGGGAGATCACCAGCAGCTCCTTCACGCCCGCCTCTTTCAGGCGCTTGGCTTCGGCCAGCACGTCGCCGATGGGGCGGCTCACCAGATCCCCGCGCATGGAGGGGATGATGCAGAAGGTGCAGCGGTGGTTGCACCCTTCGGAAATCTTCAGATAGGCGTAGTGGCGCGGGGTCAGCTTGACGCCGTGGGCCGGAACCAGACTGGTGAAGGGGTTGTGCTGCGGCTTCTCCACATATTTGTGGACGTGACCCAGCACCTCTTCATAGGCGTGGGGACCGGTGATCTCGAGCACCTTGGGGTGGATCTCGCGGATCTGATTCTCTTTGGCGCCAAGGCAGCCGGTGACGATCACCTTGCCGTTCTCGGCCAGCGCTTCGCCGATCGCTTCCAGCGACTCTTGCACCGCGCTGTCGATAAAGCCGCAGGTGTTGACGACGACCAGCTCGGCATCGTCATAGCTGGGCACCACATCGTACCCTTCGGTACGCAGCTGGGTCAGGATGCGTTCTGAATCGACCAGGTTTTTGGGGCAACCCAAGGAGACGAATCCTACTTTGGGGGCCTGTTTTGTGTTGGACATCGCTCAATCACTCTTAGGTGGCTCTTCTTTAAGGGCGCGGATTTTACCGGAATGGTTAACCAAAAACTATACAGCCAGCATGGCAGAACCGAACAATATCTCCGACCAGGCAAGATTGCGCCGCACCAGCAGCCGTTGATGGCGCGCCCTTGATAGGGCTATTGCCTCTGCCGTGCAGGCTTGTTGTGGGGAAGCTGCTTTGTTGATTTTCCTCTCAATATTGATTTGGTGACAGAGAGGAGAGCACCGGGAGTCACTATACTCCCGGTACGGGAACCCGTTGGAGAAGGCGATGGAAAGTTCATTTGGCGAAAAAATGCGGAGTGTACATGCCACCCTCAGGCAGCGCTTTGACAAGCTGAGTCGGGTGGCCATCGCGATTTACGATCCCCATACCGATCAGCTCAAGACCTTTGCCCACAGCACCGAGGGGCCCTCGCCGCTGGTGCAGTATGAGGTGAAGCTGAGCGATGTCCCCTCCCTGAGTTATCTGGCGGAGCACAAGCAACCCCGGGTGCTCGGCAATCTGGATGCCCTGCGTGGCTCTGCGTCGGAGCACAGCCGCAAGGTGCTGGAGGCAGGCTATGCCTCCAGCTATACCGAGCCGCTGCTGTTTAACAGCAAACTGTTTGGCTTTCTGTTTTGTGATGCCATGGAGCCGGGATACTTCGAGGAGCCGATCCGCAGCGAGCTGTCGGCCTATGCCCAGGCGCTCTCGGCCATCATTGCGGTGGAGTTTTTCTCCATCCAGACCCTTGGCGGGGCGCTGACCACGGCGCGGGAGTTCAGCCGCTATCGGGATGAGGAGACCGCCAACCATCTGCACCGGATGTCGGCCTACTCCCGGCTGATCGCCAAGACGCTGGCCCCGACTTGCGGGCTGAGCGATGAGGAGGTGGAGTTTATCTACCTCTTCTCCGAGCTGCATGACATCGGCAAGATCGCTGTGCCGGATGCCATTTTGCTCAAGCCGGGCAAGCTGACACCGGAAGAGTTCGAAATCATGAAGATCCACCCCGGCAAGGGGCGGGAGATGATCAGCCTGATGATCAACGAGTTTGGTCTCGATGGCATTCATCACACCGATATGCTGACCAATATCATCGCCAGCCATCACGAACGCTTTGACGGCACCGGCTATCCGCTGGGGCTGGCGGGGGAGGCGATCCCGCTGGCAGCGCGCATCGTGACGGTGGCCGATGTGTTTGATGCCCTTACCAGCGAGCGCCCCTACAAGAAGGCCTGGCCGTTCGAGACGGCATTTGCCTATCTGGAAGAGCATGCCGGCAGCCAGTTTGATCCCGCCTGTGTCGCCGCAGCCCTGCACAACAAGGCCGAGTTTTATGCCATCTATCAGCAGTATCAGGATCCGGCCTGCACTCCGAGTGCTGCGGCCAGCGGCGCCGAGCCGGGTTGAGCGCGTGTGATGAGCGTAAGGGGGGAAAGAGGCGGTTCAAGCATGACGAGGGATAAATAGGGAGGGGGCACCAGCAGGTGCCCCCTCCCTTTTATGCGCCTTTTCTATTTCATGCGCCCTTTTTTTGCCGACCTTCTATCTGCGGTTATGGCGTGTGCGGTCAGGTTATTTTTTGGGCGTCGGCTCGCTGATCTGGTAGAGGTGATCCGCGCAGGCGCTGGAGCAACCACAGGGGCGTACCTCTTTATCTTCCCGTTTCTGGGCAAGCTGGTATTGGCGCCACCAGATGATGGTGCCCATGGCCAGGATCAACACGAACGAGGCGAGCAGGCTCAACAACCAGATGGACATGATCTCTTCTCCTTGATGGTGATGACATGCACGGCGATGGCATCAGTGATGATGGCAGCAACCACCCTGCTGGTTGGCGCCTTCACTGCCGTGGCAACAAGTATGGCCTTGTAGTGAGCTCTCTGCCTGATGGCCACTACTGGCGCAACAGTGATTGGAGCCACTGTTGCAATCACCGTGACAATTCGCATGGCTGTGGCCTGTGCCGACGGGCTGGATGGCACGGATAGTCGCCTTGCTCTGATGACGGCGAGACGGACGGCCCTGACTGGCCTCGGTTAGAGGTTGCAGATTGGCGGGGGCCAGCAGCGCGTGCAGCGGCAGGCGGGCAGAGCGGCACTGCAGCACCCGGATATTGACCGCCAGCAGGCGACTCAGCATCCGCTCGCCGATATTGCGCACCACCACCTGACCCACCTGATGATGGGAGAGAGCGTCGAGCAGCGCTTGCTTGCCGTGGCAGCCTTCGGCGGCGGCTGGATTAGGCAGGGTGACGATGACGTTCCCTTCGGGGTTAAGAATTTGCAGCTGCTCGGCACGGGTAAAGTGGCCAGCCAGCAACCCCTGACTCAGCATCAGGGCGCTGTTGCAGGGGTTGGTGGTCATGGTTGTGACAGCATTCATGTCGGCTCTTCTCCACTGGTTGGGTGGTCGGGCTCGGCGGGTTGCATCATCAATGCCTTGCCCAGACTCAGACACTCCACCACCTTGTAGCGCCCTTTTTTCAGGATATTGGCCAGGGTCTGGCGGGAGACCCCCATCACCAGGGCGGCCTCCTGCTGCTGCATTCCTTGAAGGTCGACGAGGCGCAGTGCCTCGAACTCGTCAGGGGCCAGCGTGACTTGTTCCAGCTGATGCATGGGGCGGCCGTTGGGTTTGAAGCAGCTGTTGGCGGGGCGGCCACAGATCTGGCGGGCAATCTTGGGTCTTGGCATGGTGGCTCCTAATTGGCATAAGCCATTTATACGCTCATATGTGGCATATGCCAATAATTTTGTCGGGTGTAGAGAGCTACGCGAATGTTGTTTACGGTAGAGAGGGGTAAAGAGAGGGAGGCGGAATACGTACAAAAGCAGTGAAGGTGGCAGAAACGACGCAGGCCCGAACATGGTTCGGGCCTGCGGTTTTGCAGAGGATGGTCGAGCTATCCCGGCGAGCTTACGCCTGTTCGGCCTCGGCCACAGGAGCTGCGCTCTCGCTGCCGTTGGCGAAGCGATCCGCCCACAGGGCAATTACGCCGTCACCGGTGACGTTGCAGGCGGTGCCGAAGCTGTCCTGCGCCAGATAGAGGGCGATCATCAGGGCGATGGAGGCTTCACCAAAGCCGAGCATGGAGGTGAGCAGGCCCAGCGCCGACATCACGCCACCACCCGGCGCGCCTGGAGCGGCGATCATGATCACCCCCAGCATCATGATGAAGGGGAGCATGGTCTCGATGCCCGGAATGGCCAGATGCTCGGAGAGGAACATCACCGCGGTGGCGCAGGTGACCAGGGTAATGGTGGAGCCACAGAGGTGAATGGTGGCACACAGCGGCACGGTGAAGTTGGCGATACCGTCGCTCACGCCGTTGTTCTTGCTCGATTGCAGAGCTACCGGAATGGTGGCGGCGCTCGACATGGTCCCCAGCGCGGTGAAGTAGGCGGGCAGCATGTTCTTGATGAGCTGCGCCGGTGAGCGGCCAAGGGCCAGACCGGTACCCACGAACAGTACGGAGAGCCAGATCCAGTGCATCAGGATCGCCATCACCAGCACCACGCCGAAGGTTTTCAGGGTAGCGAATACGGTGCCTTCTACCGTCATCTCGACAAAGACGCCAGCGATGTAGAACGGCAGCAGCGGAATGATCACCTTGGCCAGCAGGCGGTCGATGATGTCACGACCCTGATCGGCGACCCGGCGCAGATCGGTGGCCTGGGTGGCGCTGATGCCGATGCCGAACACGAAGGCGGCGGCCAGTGCCGACATCACGCCAAACAGCGGCGGGATCTCCAGATTGACGTAGGAGGCGAGCTTGATGGCCGTGGCCGTGGTGGGCTCGGCGGCGGTGGTGAACTGCGGGATCAGGTGGCTCGCCACGGTAAAGGCGAACAGCCCCGCTAGAATGGTGGAGCAGTAGGAGAGGGCCACGGTTTTGCCCAGCAGGTTGCCGGAGTTTTTCGGCAGGCTGGCGATGCCGCTCATGATAAAGAACAGAATGATGAGCGGAATGGTGAAGGTGATGAGCTGACCTATCACTGTCTTGGCCGTAAACAGCACGCGCGCCACCCACTCAGGGGCGTAGAGACCGAGCAAGAGACCGGCAAGGATGCCAGCAATGAGTTTCAGGACAAGTTTCATAAGGAAATCCGGAGTTGGTTGTATTGTCTGTTTTGTTATTAAATTTTGATATTAATCACACTTTTTAACACGTAAGCCGTGTTATGTCTGCCTTTTCTGCGTTAACACCGAGTTAAATATTGTCGAAAGCGAAGATCGCCGACTAGCTGTCGGCTTGGCGTTGAACGGGAAAATCCGTGATGAATTAGCCCGTTAGGTGGCCTGATGATCGCCATGCAGCAACATGATGTACTGGCTGGCGTGTTGACCTGTGCATGATGGCGTGTTGGTCGAGGCGGTTTCCATCGGTGCCAGTTGTAGCGCTATCCCGGATGTGGTGACCAGTTGCTGTAGCTGATCGTGACTTATCTTGCCGCTTGGCTGCAGGGGGAAGCAGAGCGGAGCGCCCGCTTTGAGCAGGGTCGCCAGCTGTTGCAACAGGGGGACAAGAGTGGCCACGTCGCCATCAAGCGGGCGGCTTAGCCAGATGCCATCGTAAGGGAGCACCGAGTACATCTTCGCCAGCGGGCAGACCCGCACCGCTTGCCCGGATTGCTGCGAGGCAACTCTGGCGTCGGCCAGTACCGCTTCACAGGCGGTGACCACATACCCTTCTGCACGCAGCCAGCACAGATCCTCCCCCATACCGCATTGACCATTGAGCAGGTGAGCGCCGGGTTTAAGGCGCGCCACAAAGGCAGCCCGAACGTGGGCGTGCTGGTCGTTCAAGGGCCGGGAAGCGGGGATGGCGTCAGAGTGTGGCACAGGGGTTACCTCAAGCAGGGAGCGCACAGGGTAACAAATCGGGGCCTGACTGCCAAAGCGCGCGGTCAGGCCCTGATTTGGGGGTGATGAAGTTGCCGGAGCCGGTTAGCGGCCGCAGGCAGGCCCGTGGGGTTGGGCCAGCATGGTGAACATGCTCTCTATCATAAAGGCGGATTCGCCCTGCAGGTCGATCCGCCCCGGAAAGTGGAGCCAGTTGATTATGTAACCATCCAGGGTGCAGTGGAGCAGGGTGGCTGCGCGCTGCAGGTTGAGGTTGGCGGGCAGCTGGCCCCGCCGTACCGCATTGGCCAGGGTGGTCTCAAGGTCCCGAAAGAAGTTGGCGGACTGGCTGCGGATATGTTCGCGCAGTGAGATGGCTTCCCCCTCCAGCGATTCGAGATTGAACAGGATGGTGAACATCTGCCGCTGGGCCGGATTGTGAATGAAGCTGTGGAGCACCCCTTCGAAGAAGAGGCGCAGTTGCCCGAGCGGATCCGGCTCATCTGGATTGAGGCAGGCATCGAGCTGGTGGGCGAGGGGGCTGCAGAGCTCCTGCCAGAGCGAAATGAAGAGTTCATCCTTGTTCTTGAAGTGCCAATAGATGGCCCCGCGGGTCAGGTCTGCCGCTCTGGCGATGTCGGTCAGGCTGGTCTTGGCCAGGCCCTGAGAGCAGAACAGATCCAGCGCCGTGCTCATGATGTGGCAGCGGGTTTGCTGCGCCTCTTCTTTGGTTCGTCTGGCCATCGAAATTTGTGCCTCATGCAAGCAAAAAGTCACTTACATACATTTATGAATGTATGTATATTGCCTCATCTTTCGACTATTTACCAACAGGGCCCATGTGGCCCTGATTGTTCATTGACTGGCAAAGGCTCAGGTGTTTCATGCATAAACATATTCTTGCTCGTTCAGTTGGTCTTGCCTTGCTGGCTACAGGCTTGCTGGCAGGTTGTGGTGACAAGGGGGGCGCACCCCAGGGACAGGGCGGCATGCCCCCCGCGGCGGTCAACGTGGTGACTCTGCAGAGCGGTCCGCTGATGTTGACCACCGAATTGACCGGCCGCAGCGCCCCGTTGCGGGTGGCCGAAGTGCGTCCGCAGGTGAGCGGCATCATCCTCAAGCGCCTCTTTACCGAGGGAAGCGATGTGAAAGCGGGCGATCTGCTCTATCAGATCGATCCGGCTGTCTATCAGGCGGCAGTCGCCAGCGCCAAAGCCAATCTGGCCAAGGCCGAGGCCAACGAGCAGAGTGCCCGTCTCAAGGCGCAGCGCTATCAGGAGCTGCTCAAGGTCAAATCCATCAGTCGTCAGGACTATGACGACGCCGACGCCAGCTGGAAGCAGGCTAAGGCGGAGATCATGGCGAGCAAGGCGGCTTTGCGCACTGCCGAGATCAATCTCGGTTACACCCGCATCACAGCACCCATCAGCGGCCGCATCGGTAAATCCGCGGTGACAGAGGGGGCGCTGGTGACCGCCCAGCAGGCTGACAGCCTGACCGCCATTCAGCAGCTCGATCCCATGTATGTGGATGTGCGTCAGTCCACCGCCGATCTGCTGCGCCTCAAGCGACTGGTCGCCGAGGGCAAGCTGACCCAGGACGAGCAGAAGGGGGCCAAGGTGACCTTCCAGCTGGAAGATGGCTCCACTTACGGCGAAGAGGGCTCGT
This sequence comes from Aeromonas sp. R4-1, assembly GCF_040908325.1. Lineage (NCBI taxonomy): Bacteria > Pseudomonadati > Pseudomonadota > Gammaproteobacteria > Aeromonadales > Aeromonadaceae > Aeromonas > Aeromonas sp. R4-1. The sequence continues at coordinate 26,681 of NZ_JBFODM010000012.1, read as the reverse complement.
TGCAGTTCTCCGATGTGACCGTGGATGAGACCTCCGGCATGGTGACCCTGCGGGTGATTGTGCCCAATCCTCACCAGCTGCTGCTGCCCGGCATGTTTATGCGCGCCACCCTGCAAGAGGGGGAGCGGGCGCAAGGACTGCTGGTGCCGCAAACGGCCGTGACTCGCACCCCCAATGGCGGTGCCACCGTGATGGTGGTAACCGCTGACAACAAGGTGGAGCTGCGCAACGTGCAGCTGAGCCGGGTCGTCGGCAGCAACTGGGTGGTGGAGTCAGGGCTCACCTCCGGCGAGCGGGTGATCGTGGCTGGCTTGCAGAAAGTACGACCGGGCGCCGTGGTCAATCCCGCCGAGCAGGGTGCTGATGCACCGTCTGCTCAAGCTGCGTCCAACACCCCGGCCAACAAGTAGGATGGAGTAATCGCCTCATGGCTCGATTTTTTATAGACAGACCCATTTTTGCCTGGGTGATCGCGCTGGTGATCATGCTGGCGGGCAGCCTGGCCATCATCAAATTGCCGGTCGCCCAGTATCCGAGCATTGCGCCGCCCGCTGTCGGGATTTCCGCCAGCTATCCGGGCGCCTCCGCCAAAACGGTGGAAGACTCGGTGACCCAGATCATCGAACAGAACATGACCGGGCTGGATCACTTGCTCTACATGTCCTCCCAGTCTGACTCCGCGGGGCGGGTGTCGGTGACCCTCACCTTCCAGCCGGGGACCGATCCCGATATCGCCCAGGTGCAGGTGCAGAACAAGCTGCAACAGGCGATGTCGCTGCTGCCGCAAGAGGTGCAGCAGCAGGGGATCCGGGTACAGAAGACCTCCAGCAGCTTCCTGATGGTCGCGGCCTTCATCTCCAGCGATGGCAGCATGAACAACGACGATCTGGCGGATTATGTGGTCTCCAACATCAAGGAGCCCCTGAGCCGTCTGGACGGGGTAGGGGATATCACCTTGTTCGGCAGCCAGTACTCCATGCGGGTGTGGCTCGATCCCAACAAGCTCAACCGGGTGCAGATGACCCCCGGTGATGTGCAGGCGGCCATCAAGGCGCAGAACGCCCAGGTGGCGTTCGGCAAGCTGGGTGGCACTCCGTCGGTGGAAGATCAGCAGTTCACCGCCACCATCATGGGGCAGACCCGACTCTCCACGGTGGAGCAGTTTAACGACATCCTGCTGCGGGTGAATCAGGATGGCTCCAAGGTGCGGCTCAAAGACGTCGCCCGGGTCGAGCTGGCGGGGGAAAGCTATGACGCCGAGGCGCTCTACAATGGCCAGTCCACCGCCGCGGTCGCCATCAAGCTGGCGACCGGTGCCAACGCGCTGGATACCGCCGAGAAGGTGCGCGCCAAGCTCGACGAGCTGTCGGACTACTTCCCGGCCAACATGAAGATCGTCTATCCCTACGACACCACGCCGTTTGTGAAGATCTCCATCGAGGAGGTGGTGCAAACCCTGATCGAGGCGATCTTCCTGGTGTTCTGCGTCATGTATCTGTTCTTGCAGAACTTCCGCGCCACCCTGATCCCGACCATTGCGGTGCCTGTGGTGCTGCTCGGAACCTTCGGGGTGATGGCGGCGTTCGGCTTCTCCATCAACACCCTCACCATGTTCGGTATGGTGCTGGCCATCGGCCTGCTGGTGGATGACGCCATCGTGGTGGTGGAGAACGTGGAGCGCCTGATGAGCGAGGAGGATCTCTCCCCGCTGGAAGCGACCCGCAAGTCGATGACCCAGATCACCGGCGCGCTGGTGGGGATCGCCTTGGTGCTCTCCGCCGTATTCGTGCCGATGGCCTTCTTCGGCGGCTCGACCGGTGCCATCTATCGCCAGTTCTCGCTGACCATCGTCTCGGCCATGGTGTTGTCGGTACTGGTGGCGTTGATCCTGACCCCGGCGCTCTGTGCCACCCTGCTCAAGCCGATGAAACATGGCGAGTTTGGTGCCAAGCGCGGCTTCTTTGGCTGGTTCAACCGCGCCTTTGATGCCGGTACCAACCGTTATCAGCGCGGCGTGCGCAAGGTGATCAAGCAGGGCGTGCGTTACAGCCTGATCTACGGTGCCATGCTGGCGGTATTGGCGGTGCTGTTTATGCGGATGCCTACCTCCTTCCTGCCGGAAGAGGATCAGGGTGTCATCATGTCCATGGTGCAACTGCCGGTAGGTGCGACCAAGCAGCGCACCGAGGTGGTGCTGGCGGACATGCGCGACTACTTCCTGAAAAACGAGAAGGATAACGTTGACTCCGTACTGACCGTATCCGGCTTCAGCTTCGCCGGTAGTGGCCAGAATGCGGGCATGGCCTTTATCAAGCTCAAGGACTGGAGCGAGCGCAAGAGCTCGGATCGCAGCGCCAATGCCATTATCGGCCGCGCCATGGGCTATCTGTTCAGTATCAAGGAGGCGCAAGTGTTCGCCTTCAACCTGCCTCCGATCCCGGAGCTGGGTACGGCGACCGGTTTTGACTTCTTCCTGCAGGATCGCGGCGGCATCGGTCACGACAAGCTGATGGCGGCGCGCAACCAGCTGCTCGGCATGGCGGCGCAGGATCCCAATCTGGTGCGGGTGCGCCCGAACGGGATGGAAGATACGCCGCAGCTCGATATCAAGATCGACTACGAGAAGGCGCTGGCGCAGGGACTCTCCATCGCGGACATAAACAACACCCTGGCCGCAGCCTGGGGCTCGTCCTACGTTAATGATTTCGTCGACCGGGGCCGGATCAAGAAGGTCTACCTGCAGGCGGATGCTCCCTTCCGGATGAACCCGGAAGATCTCAAGCTCTGGTATGTGCGCAACGCCGCTGGCCAGATGGTGCCCTTCTCCGCCTTTGCCAGCACCGAGTGGAGCTTCGGCTCGCCCCGTCTGGAGCGTTACAACGGCGTACCGGCGATGGAGATCGTCGGGGAAGCGGCGCCCGGCAAGAGTACCGGTGATGCGATGGCCGCCATCGAGCAAATGGTGAAACAGCTGCCGGAAGGGGTGGGCATCGAGTGGACCGGGCTCTCCTTCCAGGAGCGTCAGGCCGGTTCACAGGCACCCGCGCTCTACGCCATCTCCTTGCTGGTGGTGTTCCTCTGTCTGGCTGCCCTCTACGAGAGCTGGAGCATTCCGTTCTCGGTGATGCTGGTGGTGCCGCTCGGGGTACTGGGGGCCATTGTGGCTGCTACCCTGCGCGGGCTGGAGAACGATGTCTACTTCCAGGTAGGCTTGCTCACGACCATCGGCTTGTCGGCGAAGAACGCGATTCTGATCGTGGAGTTTGCCAAAGAGCTCTATGACAAGGGGATGGGGTTGGGTGAAGCCGTAGTGGAGGCGGCGCGTCTGCGTCTGCGCCCGATCCTGATGACCTCGCTCGCCTTTATCCTGGGGGTGCTGCCTTTGGTGATCAGCTCCGGTGCGGGCGCCAGCAGCCGTAACGCCATCGGTACCGGCGTGATGGGGGGGATGATCAGCGCCACCGTGCTGGCCATCTTCTTCGTGCCGCTCTTCTTCGTGCTGGTGATGCGCTACTTCACCAAACACAGCAGCAAAGAAGCGCGCCTGACCCAGGCCCATGAGTCAAAACATGACTGATGGCATGCAGGTTGAGTTAATTTGAACAGCGATCAATAAATCGCCAGCCTGGTATGGTCCGGCTGACAATCAAACAGGGCAACCCCATGGGTTGCCCTATTTTTTTACTGAACTTGACACTTTGCGCGCTTCACAAGTTGTTTAAAGAGACAGCAAAGCGCCGGTGTGACTGTGATCAGCCTCGTGTTCAGCTTCAAGTCACTCCCTCTATGGTGTAGTTTTAGCTGTTCATTTAGGGGAGATTCGGGATAAAATTCGACGATAAAATCGGGTCTATGTGGTGGGCTATGTCATGACAACGCTGTGACTGCGTATCGTGATGCCCATTGCCGAAAACATAATAGAGCTGGAGGGCATGATGGCCAACAGCGTGAGCAATATGGTAAAAACAGCAAACTGGGGGCTGTAACCCAGTGCGGTAGCCATAGCTTTCGTTCAGTTTTTGTTCACATAACAAGCTGAAAACCCATTCCGCTTATATGTTCAGGATTACTCACATCACATGCACTTCCTTGATTTTCCGTATCGAAGAGTCATTCTAATTAATCTTTGTGCGGTCTGACTGAACTCCAGTTTTTCGCAAGAGCATAATTTGTATGAAAATTCTCGTTACCGGTGGTGCCGGTTTTATCGGCTCTGCCGTGGTGCGCCATATCATCCGTGATACCCAAGATTCTGTTATCAATCTCGATAAACTCACCTATGCCGGCAATCTGGAATCCCTGGCCGATGTATCGACAAGCGAGCGTTATGCGTTTGAGCAGGTGGATATCTGCAACCGTGCCGAGCTGGATCGGGTGTTTGCCCTGCACCAGCCGGATGCCGTGATGCATCTGGCCGCCGAGAGCCATGTTGATCGCTCCATCACAGGGCCGGCTGACTTTATCGAGACCAATATTGTCGGCACCTATATGTTGCTGGAAGCGGCTCGCGCTTACTGGAATGGTCTGGATGAGGCGCGCAAGGCGGCCTTCCGCTTCCACCATATCTCCACCGACGAGGTGTATGGCGATCTACCCCATCCGGATGAAGTAGCCGCCGGTGAGGCATTGCCGCTCTTTACCGAGACAACCCCTTACGCCCCCAGCAGCCCCTATTCGGCCTCCAAGGCTTCCAGTGACCATCTGGTGCGTGCCTGGCGCCGTACTTACGGCCTGCCAACCATCGTTACCAACTGCTCCAACAACTACGGTCCTTATCACTTCCCCGAGAAGCTGATCCCGCTGGTGATCCTCAACGCGCTGGATGGCAAGCCGCTGCCGGTCTATGGCAAGGGCGACCAGATCCGTGACTGGCTCTATGTGGAAGATCACGCGCGCGCGCTCTACAAGGTGGTGACCACCGGCTTGGTCGGGGAGACCTACAACATCGGCGGTCACAACGAGAAGCATAACCTAGAGGTGGTCTACACCATCTGCGATTTGCTTGACGAGATGGTACCCCTGTCTCCCTCGCCCCTTGGCGGAGACGGGAGAAGCTACCGCGATCAAATCACTTACGTGGCCGACCGTCTCGGTCACGATCGCCGCTATGCCATCGATTCTAGCAAGATGAGCAGCGAGCTGGATTGGCGGTCAGAGGAGACTTTCGAGTCGGGCATTCGCAAAACCGTGCAGTGGTATCTGGATAACCAGCAGTGGGTCAACAATGTCAAAAGCGGTGCCTATCAATCGGGGATTGAACTGCAATGAAATGGTGAATGGTGAACGGCGGGCAACCACAATCAACACATACATCGAGTTCGCCTCAGGGCGTTAGTTTTGAAAATGCAATATATATGTAACTCTTTCGCTACAGTTAATTCTTTTAAATTTTTAAAAAGGTATTGCTATGCTGAACAACAAAAAAGTCCTCATCACCGGTGGCACCGGCTCTTTCGGTAAGCAGTTCATCAAAACCATCCTTGAGCGTTATCCGAACGTTAAACGTATTGTTATTTTCTCTCGTGATGAATTAAAACAATCTGAGCTGCGTTTAAACTATCCACCAAAAGATTACCCACAGTTGCGTTTTTTTATCGGTGATGTCCGCGACAAAAACCGCATGGTACAAGCGTGCGAAGGTATCGATGTCATCATTCATGCCGCTGCGATAAAGCAGGTTGATACTGCCGAGTACAATCCGACCGAGTGCATTCGTACTAACGTTGATGGTGCTGAAAATGTAATTCATGCAGCACTGCAATGTGGTGTGAAAGAAGTGGTCGCACTGTCAACGGATAAAGCCTGTGCACCTATCAATCTGTATGGTGCCACCAAGCTGACATCTGACAAGTTGTTCACGGCGGCCAACAATATTAAAGGTTCACGGGATATTCGTTTCAGCGTGGTGCGCTACGGAAACGTAATGGGCTCACGTGGCTCAGTTATTCCCTTTTTCCTAAAAAAGCGTGATGAGGGAGTGTTGCCCATCACCCATGAAGAAATGACGCGCTTTAATATTTCACTACAAGATGGGGTGGACATGGTGATGTATGCCCTTGAGCATCATCTGGGTGGTGAAATTTTTGTGCCAAAAATTCCATCTTATAAAATCATGGATATCGCCAAAGCCATTGCACCTGAGTGTGAAACCAAGGTTGTTGGTATTCGCCCTGGTGAAAAACTGCATGAAGAGATGATCACCGATACGGACTCTTTAAATACTATTGACATGGGGCGTTATTACGCAATCTTGCCTTCGGTATCGTTTAGCTATACCGAAGAGGATTACCTCAAGCATCATAACGCACAAAAAGTACCCTTCGGTTTTAAATATAATTCGGGTACTAACACCGAATGGGAGACTGTCGATTCTCTGCGTGCGCTGATTAAAACCCATGTTGATGCTAATTTTGCAGTGTGAGAAAAAACGTGATTCCATACGGTAAACAAGAAATAACCCAGCAAGACATAGACAGTGTTGTGGCGGCGTTGCAATCTGATTTTCTTACTCAGGGACCGAAAACCCCTGAATTTGAACAGTTATTGACTGCTCATACCGGCGCAACCTACGCGCTGGCAGTTAATAGCGCAACTTCAGCGTTGCATATTGCCTGTTTGGCGCTGGGGTTAGGTGAAGGCGATTGGTTATGGACCAGCCCGATTACCTTTGTCGCATCAGCTAATTGTGGTTTGTATTGTGGTGCCAGAATCGATTTTGTTGATATTGACCCTGACACCTACAATATGTGTCCGAAAAAATTAGAACAAAAATTGATCGCGGCCAAAGCCAATGGCACATTGCCAAAAGTGGTGGTGCCAGTACATCTGTGTGGCCAGCCTTGCGATATGCAAGCGATTGCCAAGCTGGCGACAGAATATGGCTTTAAGGTAATAGAGGATGCTTCCCATGCGATTGGTGGTCGTTATTTAGAGCAGCCGATTGGCAATTGCCGTTACAGTGATATCACAGTGTTTAGTTTTCATCCGGTCAAGATCATCACCACTGCAGAAGGCGGCGCAGCACTTACCAATCAGTCAGCCTTGGCAGATAAAATGGCATTGCTGCGCAGCCACGGCATTACCCGTGATGAAGCGCAAATGCAAGGGCCAACCCACGGAGCCTGGTATTATCAGCAAATTGATCTTGGCTTTAATTACCGAATGACTGAGTTGCAGGCCGCCTTGGGGGTAAGTCAAATGCAGCGACTAGCCGCTTTTGTCGCTGCCCGACATCGTTTGGCTGCCCGTTATAACCAGTTGTTGGCTGATTTGCCGCTGACGCTACCTTATCAATTGCCAGAAACCTACTCCGGGTTACACCTCTATGTCATTCGCTTAAAGCTTGATGTGCTTGGATTAAGCCATGCCGAGGTTTTTTCTGCATTGCGAGCAGCAGGGATCGGGGTCAATGTGCACTATATTCCGGTGCATACTCAACCCTATTATCAGCGCATGGGTTTCGAGCTGGGCGATTTCCCGGCGGCTGAATCCTATTATCAGCAGGCTATTTCATTGCCCTTGTTTCATACCATGACCGATGCACAACAAGATGAAGTGGTACGGGTATTGGCACACATTCTGGCAACCAAGGTGTAGAACTAAAAGATGAACATCGCCATTATTCCTGCTCGTGGTGGCAGTAAGCGGATTCCGCGCAAAAATATCAAGCTTTTTCATGGCAAACCGATGATCGCTTGGTCGATTTTAGCTGCGAAGCAAGCGGGCTGTTTTGATCGGATCATTGTCTCAACCGATGATGCCGAAATTGCCGCCGTGGCGCAGGAATATGGCGCCGAAGTGCCGTTTATCCGACCGGCAGAGATTGCCAATGATTATGCGACGACAGGTGATGTGATAAGCCATGCGATTAGCTGGTTAATCGAACAAGGGCAGAGCCCAGAGCAAGTATGCTGCCTCTATGCAACCGCGCCTTTTGTTGAGCCTGATGATTTGCGCCAAGGCTTGGCATTATTAACAGGTAACAGCGAATGCCAGTTTGCATTCAGTGCTGCCCGCTTTGGCTTTCCGATTCAACGGGCGATTAAATTAGATGACGATGGGCGAGTGAGCATGTTTTCACCTGAACATTTGCTCACTCGTTCGCAAGATCTGGAAGAGGCTTATCACGATGCCGGCCAATTCTATTGGGGCCGCTCCAGTGCCTGGCTCAATAAAGCATCGATTTTTGCCGCGCATTCACACGTCGTTTTGCTGCCAAGTTATCGAGTGCAAGATATCGATACGCCCGATGATTGGCTTCGGGCTGAACGGTTGTTTGCGTTAAGGTAACGGCAATGCAATTTATTATTCGTGCCGATGCCTCACGTTGGATTGGCTCTGGTCATGTGATGCGTTGCTTGGTGCTAGCTGATGGCCTAACAGCGGTAGGCCATCAAGTCACTTTTATTTGTCGGCCACAAGCGGGTGATCTCATCGATGTGATCGTTGAACGCGGTCATCAACTAATCAAGTTACCTGCACTAACTTCGATTATCATGCCAGCAAGCAGCGCAGATTATGAAGCTTGGTTACAAGTGCCTTGGCAGCAAGATGCTGCTGAAGTATTGGCTGTTGTAACAAAAGCTGATTGGATGGTGGTGGACCATTACGGGATTAATGCGCAGTGGGAGCTACAAGTCAAACAAGCGTTAAATTGTAAATTGTTTGTAATTGATGACTTGGTGCGCTCCCATGCGGCAGAGTTGATCTTGGATCAAACCCTTGATCGCCAAGAAGATGAATATCTTGATGTTCAAACCACTTTAAGTATCCCACCCAGAGTATTAAGTGGGGTCCAGTATGCACTATTATCGCCACAATTTAGCCAAGTCAGAAAACAGCAGTTGCCACGAGTGGCAATCAGTGCGCCCCCCCAAATATTGCTCTCGTTTGGCGGTATTGATGAGCCCAATGTGACATTAAGAGTACTTAAGGCACTAAGCGATCTGGATGCTTTTTTTACTGTGTTATTAAGCCCACGGGCCCCGCATTATCACCAAGTAAAAGCATGGTGTGATTCACAAAAAAATGTGGTGCATCATGATTTTGTTCAAGATATGGCTCGCTTAATGAGTGAGCACGATATCGCTATCGGTGCACCGGGTACGACCAGTTGGGAGCGAGCCTGTCTGGGATTACCAAATATAGTAATTCCGATAGCAGAAAACCAACAGGCCATTTGCCAAGCATTGTTAGCGCATCAAGCAGCTTTATTAGTACGACAGTCTGATATTGAAAGTAGATTAATTCCTGCACTGCATGACTTGTTAAATAATTATATTAAATACGTAGATAATAATCTTGGGTTGTGTGATGGCAAGGGTGTGCAGCGAGTCATTAATGTCATTATGGCTAATACAGAAATATCAGGATTTAGACTAAGGCCGGTATCAATCGATGATGCGCTACTGATTTATCAGTGGCAATCTGATCCAGTAACCAGACGTTATGCCCTCAACCCCAACACCCCTAGTTGGGTAGAGCACAAATGCTGGATGGAAAAAAAATTACAGCGCCAGCAAGATTATTTCTTTTTGATAATTAATGCTGGACGTAGCGAACCCTATGGTGCAGTTAGACTAGATGAGCTAGGTACTGATAATTATCTTATCTCAATTTTTGTTGATCCGGACAAGCATGGTCAGGGTATTGGGTTAACGGGGTTGAAATTACTTGATAAATGCCTGCCCGGAATTAGGATTCATGCCACCGTACTGACCGAAAATATAGCATCGCAGCGCCTGTTTTCTAACGCAGGCTACCAACAGGTAGCTCCAGATAAATTTATAAGAGAACCATTGTAATGGATGAGAAAATCAAGCCGTTTATTACCATCAATGGCCGCAAGATTGGCCATGACTATCCACCATATATTATTGCGGAACTCTCAGCTAACCATAATGGAGATATCAATCGTGCTTTTGCGATTATGGAAGAGGCGAAAAAAGCGGGCGCGGATGCAATAAAACTCCAAACATATACAGCAGACACTATTACTCTTGAATGTGATAGTGAGGAATTTAAAATTCACGGTGGGTTATGGGATGGTAAAAATTTGTACCAACTCTACAAAGAGGCCCAAATGCCGTGGGAGTGGCACCAACCGTTGTTTGAGAAAGCCAAAGAGTTGGGGATCACCATCTTCAGTTCTCCTTTTGACTTTACTGCTGTTGATTTGTTGGAAGATCTTGATGCACCAGCCTACAAGATAGCGTCTTTTGAGTTGATAGATTTGCCATTGATAAAACGTGTGGCGCAAACAGGTAAGCCAATGATCATGTCTACTGGCATGGCCAATGCGGAAGAGATTGCCGAAGCGATTGCTACTGCGCAGTCCAATGGCTGCCAAGAGTTGGTCGTGTTGCACTGTGTCAGCGGTTACCCGGCTCCGGCGGATCAATACAATCTGCGGACCATTGCCGATATGGCTGAGCGTTTTGATGTGCTATCTGGTTTGTCTGATCACACTATCGATAATGCCACCGCTGTGGCTGCGGTGGCATTAGGGGCTTGTTTAATCGAAAAGCATGTCACCATGGATAGAAATGGCGGAGGGGCTGATGATAGCTTCTCGCTCGAACCTCATGAGCTAGCCGCATTATGTAAAGATGCTAAAACTGCCTGGTCAGCATTAGGTAGCGTAAATTATACGCGTACTGAAGCTGAAAAAGGAAATGTCAAATTTCGGCGGTCCTTGTATGTAGTGCAAGATATCAAGGCAGGTGAAAAGATCACCACACACAATGTGCGCAGTATTCGTCCTGGTTTTGGTTTACAACCGAAATATCTTGAACAAGTACTGGGTCAAACTGTAAAGATAGATGTTTTCAAAGGTACACCGCTTTCATTCGAGCTATTCTAATTCAGGGCAGGCCGTAGACTTAACTGTGAAATGAAATAATCGCTAAAAGAAGTCGATACTGATGAAGGCAGAAACTTTCTTATATATTTTATGATATAAGAAATTACTGGGCTTGACTAAGTGTTCTATCTATTATAGTAAGTTCATACATACGGTCTGCACTTTACAGCACTTGATTCCCTGCTATAAAATTCCTCAATATTCACATATGTTATTTGCATGTCAGGAAGTAATTTATTAATACAAGCATCTATTTTCTAGGTCTATTAGACCATTCCACAATGGAAAAATAGTGTGTTTATCGTTTATGCCGTTCTTAAATTTTTGATTGGCGAGGTAGCATAAGAAGTTATGACGGATATATATTATGCAATAACTACGACGACATTTTTAAATGTCAGGGTGTTGAAGTGTTGGCTTCAGGATAATTTACATTGCAATCGTAATTATTATTAACGCTGAGGAGAGAATCTGGCATCGGAAAAGAATTTATTAGTCTCTGTGCATTTTATACACAGGGGTTGTTGATTTAAGATGGCTTTGATATAAATGAACTGTAGTTTGTTATTACATTTGACTTTAGTAGTTTTATATTGTTTGTTAATAAAAAAGGGAGGGGATTTTAGTCTTAAGTTCTCATCCTGGATACACAGTTCAGTAAGTATCGCAGCCCTATTTTGAAATCCTTATGAAGTCATTCAACGTTATTTAATTTTTTTGGCCATTAGATGATGCTAAACACTGACAGGATATATAATTTACTTATTAAGGTTCTCATTTTATCTTCAAAGTTCATATTAATAATTGTCTTAGCAAAAAAACTAGAGGCCTATGAATTAGGGCTATACGGCCTCATACAGTCCATAATAGTTTATTATATGTATTTCTGTGGTTGTGATATATATACGTATTCTACAAGAGAGTATATAAAAAATAAGGATGAGGCAATATTAATTAAGCATGCCAAAACTATTCTTTTCCTTTCTTGTTTAGGGCTAATATTTGCAGTTATTTTTCTTGAGGGGATGGAGGGCGTTTTTGAATACATACCAATAATATTGGTTCTATGTATTGTTGAGCATTATAATCAAGAAGTTGGTCGGATATTGATCGCAAAATCACATCAATTAAAAGCAGGGTTTCAACTATTCATAAGGACCGCTGTATGGTGCTATATAATAGCAATTATATCGGGCTTAAATCTTGTTGATTTGAATTTACATTTTGTGCTTGTTTTATGGGCTACATTTAGTTTTATTTCTTTGTTTTACGGCCTTTTTATTTTATTTAAAGTAACAGATATTAATTTTGAAAGAATAGTAAACGTAAAGTTAACTACTAATTGGTTAGCTAAAGCACTTAAAGCTAGTCTTGTGTTCTTTGTTGGAACGCTTGCTGTTAGAACTATATTTGTACTAGATAAAACTTATTTTGAATACAACAACCAACTGAAAGACATGGGTGTTTATGTTTTTTACTCTAGTTTTGCAGGGGTATTATTGTCTTTCTGTGACTCAGCTATATTTCAGTTTTCATATCCGAAACTAATTAGCTATCGAAAAGACGGCTTAAATAAGTTAATGAAAAATGAGATGCTGAAAATGTTGGCTCAATGTTCTTTAATATTTATCTTGTTTTCCATAGCATCTTATTTATTCCTCGGATATTTGATTAATTATATTGGACGAAATGAATACATTAATAATATTAATTATTTCTGGTGGCTACTTGTAATTAATTTCATCCTTGTATGCTCAACTGTTTTTCATTACGTCATTTATGCCTTTAATTATGACAAATCTATCATGTTCATCAGTGTAATTAGTTTACTCTCTTTTATAACTATTTTAATTATGGGTTATTTTTATAATGTATCGGTTATGCAAACTGTTGTTTTCGGAGTTTTTGTTTCTACCGTTATTACGTGTGTTATGAAATTAATGAAATTGCGAAGCGGTTTTCAAAGAGACTTTTAGTATGAAAAAAATTGCCATTCTAGTTAACACTGCTGCATTTTCTAAATATTATATAAAGTTAGGTGAAGCTCTTATAAATAAAGGACATGAAGTCAAGTTTCTTGTCATCAATAAATTTTCTAGAGACTTATATTTTTCGTCTGATGATTTTGCTCATGTTGTAACTTGTTGTGATGATGAGTATTCAGTAGATGACAGCTTTCGATTACCAGATTCTATCTTATCTTGGGTAATGCATCCTGATTACGATAGAGGTTGTTACTATGGCTTTGAGAATGAATTCAAGCAAAAAAATGGTATTTTTAGGGTAAAAAAGTTATACAAGTTTCTAGAAGAGAACTTACAGCTTTTCAAACCGGATTATATCTTCTATGAGAATGTATCAAACTGTTATGCACTACTTGCTGCTGAAATATCAACGGGCTTGGGTATTAAGTATCTAGGGTTGACGGCATCCAGATTACCAGGAAAGTCATATTTTTCTATAAAAGGTAATGAAATTAAATGTTTAATAAACAATAAGATTAGGGATGATAAGTTCACGGAAGAAGATATTAAATATGCTACTCAATATTTAGATAATTTAGTTTCGATTCAGCCTGATTACATGAAGTTTAATGGATTATCAAAAGTATCCTTAAGCTCTGTCTTGAGTAAGAAGAGACCAGATTTTAATAGCTTAATCACTCATTTGAGACATCGTAGAAGTGTTGGCATTCAAATGGGGATTCCAATGAAATCTTCCATTAAGTATAGACTGCGTGACATTTATAGAATATTTAATAGAAAACGAATAAATAAATTTTATCATGACGGTGATATAGAGTTTCATTCTGGTATGAAATATTATTTATACCCTTTGCATTATCATCCAGAATCGTCAACATCATTACTTGCTAAGTATTACAATGAGCTTGAGTTAATTAGGAATATTGCATTCTCTTTGAGGGAGAATGAGTATCTAATTGTTAAGGATCATATTTCTGCTAGTGGGTTCGAAAGTTATGATTATTATAGGAAGATATCAAACCTGCCTAATGTTATATTTGCTAAACCGGAGATTAATGTAAAAAATCTCGCGCTAAATTGCAATGCAATTATAACTCTTACAAGTACTGTAGGTTATGAAGGTGTGCTACTTAACATACCTGTACTATTGTTCGGGACTGTTTTTTATGAAGACCATCCCCTAGTAACGAGGATGCATTCTTATCATGATATCCGCCAGAAATTGGATAGTATAGATAAGGATAAAAATAATTATTACAATTATAATTTAAAGTTTGTTGCTGCATATAATAGTTCATGCTTTGATTTTTCTTTAGATCTTCGAGATAAAAACACAAGTGAAGGCATTGATGTACTAGTAGACGTAATTTTGGAGCAATAGATGAAGTTGATGTTTATAAATCATGCAATGCACTGTGGTGGTACAGATCGCGTTGTCCACTCACTTTTAAGTATTCTTGGAAGTGACAAGAATTTAGACTTAAATTGTGAGCTAGTTACAGTCAGAAGTGAACAGGAGGATTTCTTTGAGGTTCCAAGCTATATCAAACGGTATTCACTAGGTTTTTGCAAAGACGATAAAAAATTAAGCGGATTGTCTTACTTCACTCTGGATAATATAAATTTAGTTTATAAAATGAGGAATATTATAAAAAGTTCCAATCCTGATTTTGTAATAACGAACTGGACCTCAACGAACTGTCTTACTCTTTTATCTACCATTGGTTTGAATAAGAAAGTAATAGCTTATGAGCATATACATCATGACTTACCCAGTTTTATCTGGAAATGTGTCAGAAGAGTTCTATATCCATTCGCTTATAAGGTTTTGGCTCTTACTGATTCAGATCTTCAAAAATATAAAAGATATTGCAATGTAGTTAAGGTGATTAATCCTGTTTCTATATTAGAAAATAACTCTGACTCTTCTTGGGTATTCAGTAAAGTAACTGAAAGGCCAAAATATATTATTGGTGTGGGTCGGTTAGAGTTTCAAAAGGGTTTCGATTTATTAATTGATGCATTTTCACTTATCTCTGAAAAGGTTCCTGAATGGAGATTAAAGATCGTAGGTGATGGAGTCTTAAAACATGAACTCCAAGAAAAAGCAATAAAACAGGGAATTGCTGAAAAGATAGAATTTACTGGGGCAGTAAGAGATGTGACCCACCATTATCTATCGTCACAGATATTTGTATTGTCATCCAGATTTGAAGGGTTTGGTCTAGTTATTGTTGAAGCTCAAAATTGTGGGAATGCCGTCATATCTTTTGACTGTCCAACTGGACCATCAGAAATTATTAATAATAAAAAAAATGGTGAGCTTGTTGAGGCTGAGTCGGTAAAAAAACTTTCAGAATCTATATATAACCTTATATCATCACCTGATGAGATTAATAAATACTCATCAGCTGGGAAGGTAACCTCTTTAAAGTATGGCCAGGATAGTATAAAAAACATATGGATGAACGAAATTTTAAAATAAATCCAAATGTAACTATATCTGTTTTTTTGGTTATATGCATCTATATATCCAACATATTTAGTTATGTTTCAAATTTCGAACAATACAAAATATACCTCTTGTCAATAAGATATGTTGCGGCTTTTCTTATTATATTTGCAGTGTTTTCAAACATAAATAGATTATATCAGTACAAATTCTATTTCGCAGCTTGCATATTACTATTACCCTCATTTTTATTTACTGAGAACACATTGCATCTAGATCTTGCAATGTTGATTTTATTTTCCTTATCTTTATACATTTTCTCAAAAGGTTGCTTCCATTCATACTTAAGTATTGTTGCTATTTTTTTAATGTTATTCTTTGGCTGCTTTATATACTTCACATTAGTCGGAGATATTGACAATCAAGTTTTTAAACAACCTAGCACTCATTATTTCGAGTTTAAATATTCATTAGGATTTGTTAATCCCAATGTAATATCAATGCTGATGTGTACATTTACAATAGTGCTTTTAGTATATAAAAGATACTTCATTTTTTTATTGTTCTTTTTTGTTTTTTCTATTTCCTCTATATGGTTAGGATCTCGAACATATATATTGGTGCTGTTGTTTTCATTATTCACTGTATTTTTTAAAAAGCAGATGATGAAGCTTAACTTCATTGTAATTCTTGCACTAATGTTACCAGTTTTGATATCTATCTTTCTGTTCTTAAACTTTCAAAAAGATGTCATCTTGGTACTAGATTCATTTTTAAATGGAAGAATATATTCTTTTTATGGACAAATTGAAGCTCTAAGTGTTGGTAATTTCATCCTTGGTTTTGGTCATGTCGGTAAAATTGATGGAGCATATTTCAACCTGATATTATCATTTGGTTTGATTGGGTATTTTATATTCGTGGGTATCATAATTTATATTTTGAAAATAGCTAAACATGATGTTAAGCTTTACTGCTTACTTTTGAACTTCTTATTTGTTTGTTTTTTTGAAAACATCCTTACAGTGAATTCAATTTTGACTGTTCTGCTTATATATCAATTTTTTATTGCAAAAGAAGAACATCATATTAGGAAATGGCAAGGATGATTTTCACTATATTACCCTGTAATTTTAACGTTTATTGAAAGCACATGTTTTCTTAAAAGATAATGTGAGTGCTGCGGTATTATGAAAATTTCAGACATGATAATTCAAAAATAAACTCTTTTATTACATAGACTTGTCCGCGATTTTGTAACTGTGATACCGGGCCAAGAGAAATTATCAGCGAAGGTGTTGATGGATTCCTGGTATTGGATGGTGACATGGAGGCATACAAGGACAAATTGGTCTATTTAATGAACTCGGATGATGAACGAAGAAACATGCAGCTCGCAGCCTTGTCTGCAGCAGAACGCTATTCACCCGAGATCATTGTCAAACAGTGGATGAGGTTGATATAAATGCCATTTGAATCAGTGTCTATTATTATGCCCGCATATAATGTGGCAAGATATATAAGGCATAGTGTTGAATCTGTATTGTCACAATCATTTGGCGATTGGCGCCTCTATATTGTTGATGATGCATCAACAGATGACACAGCAAATGTTGTGGCAGATATCCATGATGATAGAATCGAATATATCCTGCTCAAGGATAATGGTGGTGTAGCCAATGCCCGCAATGTCGGCATTCAATCTGCCAAGGGCAAGTATATTGCTTTTCTAGATAGTGATGATCTCTGGGAAGCAAACAAACTGGAAAAACAGATATCTTTGCTGGAGCAAGGGTATGCTGTGGTGTGTGGCAATTACTCTACTTTTCTCTCTGATGACATTGATCGCCCCGTGGCAGTGCGAACCAGTCCGATGGAATTCAGCTACAAGGATATGCTGAACAGCAACCGGATCGGAAATCTGACGGGAATATATAACCGCGAACTGCTTGGCACATTTTACCAAGAGCGCTGTGGGCATGAAGATTACCTGATGTGGCTTGCAATAATGAAGGTTGCAAAAAAGGCTGCCTGCGTTCAAGACATCGTTGCTCGTTATAGATTTAGTTCAAACTCATTATCAGCAAATAAATTGACCGCAGCAAAATGGCAGTGGCATATCTATCGGCACAAGTTGTTGTTAAGTTTGCCAGATAGTTTGTATCATTGGCTCAGCTATGTCGTCATCGCGTTGAAAAAACGAATTCGCGAGTAGAATTAGAAAGCTATGTATTTATTTGACCTTTATTTCGATCTCTGGGGGTAACTTTGTCCTTTCAACGCCGTCACTCACGCTGGTATGAGCGTGTGTTATTCAGCCCTCCTGCCTTGTTCATCTTCGGGGCTTTGTTGGCAGTTTGTCTACCTGCCATCGAGCGCTGGGGCTGGGGATTCTGGGAGGGACTCAATGCTGTCAGGGTCAACACCCTTGTGGGGGCTTTCGTTGCGTTTTTGCTGACCGGGATAGTGCTGCATCGCTTTCTACGTTATCCGGGCGCCAGTCCGGTAGCCTACATGATCCCGACTGTTACGACGCTCTATGGCTCTCTGGTGGGCTTTCTCTTTTTTCTGCGTTTACCCTACAGCCGTCAGGTACTATTCGAGTCGTACATGGTGGCTTTGCTCTGCTGCTGGCTTGCCTATTTTATTGGTCGCCGCTACCGGACACCCAAATATGCCTTGCTGCCTTTTGGCGACTTTCAGGCCCTGACCCGGCATGCTTGTGTGGAATGGCGTCTGCTGGACAAACCTGATATTGGTGCCGTGCGTTATGATGCCGTTGTGGCAGACCTTCGGGATGAGAAGCTGGCGGGGGAGTGGGAGCGCTTCCTGGCGCGCTGTGCTCTGGCTCATATCCCTGTCTATCACATCAAGCAAGTCAGTGAGACACTCACCGGGCGGGTGAAGATCGACCATCTGCACGAAAACCAGCTGGGCTCACTCTTACCATCGCCCATTTACGCCTTTGTTAAACGAGGCATGGACATGCTGGCCGCGTTGATTGCGATACCGCTGTTCTCGCCCTTGATGCTGGTAACGGGGATCCTCATCAAGCTGGAGAGCCCGGGCCCGGTGATGTTCCTGCAAAACCGAGTGGGGAAGGGCAACAAGGATTTCTGCATCTACAAGTTTCGCAGCATGTGCAAGGATTCGGAGAAGGCCGGTGCCCAGTTTGCTCAGGACGGCGACATGCGCGTCACCCGGGTGGGCAAGGTGATCCGCAAGCTGCGCATCGACGAGCTGCCGCAGTTCTTCAACGTCCTCAAGGGGGACATGAGCCTGATTGGGCCGAGGCCGGAGCAGCGCACCTTCGTCGATCAGTTTGAGCGGGAGATCCCCTTTTACATGTATCGTCATATCGTGCGGCCGGGGATCAGCGGCTGGGCTCAGGTGGTGCACGGTTATGCCGCCGATGCCGATGATACCCGCATCAAGATCGAGCACGATTTCTACTACATCAAACATTTCTCCCTTTGGCTTGATGTCTTGATCGTCTTTAAGACAATTAAGACTATTCTCACCGGTTTTGGTGCCCGTTAATGAGTATTGCCTTGCTTGGCACGGGCCAACTGGCCCGCGCCCTATCACTTGTAAGTCACAAGGCTTGTCGCCTGATTATTTCTCTGCCAAGATCGTATTATCCGCAGGTTGATGACGATTTATTACAGGGGGCATTGGCGCGCTATAGCCCCAAAGTCATCATCAACGCAGCTGCATACACAGATGTAGCAGGTGCAGAGCAAGAGCCGGAACTTGCGATGGCGGTCAATTGTGATGGTGTCGCGCGGCTAGCTGAATTGGCCAAGCAACATAATGCCTTGTTGGTCCATTTTTCGACGGATTATGTGTTTGGTGGTTCAGGTCATCGCTCATGGAGGGAATCTGACAGACCTGCACCGTTAAATGTCTATGGCCAGAGTAAGTTGGCGGGAGAGCAGGCTATTTTAGCCAGCGGTTGTCGCCATTTGATCATTCGTACCAGCTGGCTGCATAGCCCATGGCGCGATAATTTCCTCAAAACCATGTTGCGTGTGGCACAAAGCCGCGATGAATTGCGAGTGGTATGCGATCAGGTTGGGTCGCCGACCTCGGCGATGATGCTGGCTGAGATGACACTGCTGGCTATAGAAAGAGTATTGGGGGAGCCCGAACTGGGTGGGCTCTATCATGTGGCTGCCTTTGGTGCAGTCAGTTGGTTTGATTATGCCCGTTTCATTTTTAGCGAGGCATATGCGCTTGGTCTGATAGACAAGGTGCCGGATCTTAAGCCCATCACAAGTGAGGATTATGGTGGAGTGGTAGAACGTCCACTTAATTCTCGGCTCGATACCCAGCTTTTTCAGCAGACGTTTGGTTTGCTCTTGCCGGATTGGCAGCAAGGGGTTAAATCAACACTTCATGCACTATTACAGGAGCGGCAATGACGTATTTATTATGTGACAACCCCTCTCGTAAAGGGGTCATTTTGGCGGGGGGGGCTGCCACACGTCTCTATCCCGCCACGCTGGCAGTGAGCAAGCAATTACTGCCTGTCTACGATAAACCCATGATCTATTACCCCTTGTCGGTGTTGATGTTGGCCGGGATCCGCGAGATCTTGATTATTAGTACGCCTGCCGATCTGCCACGCTTTCGCCAACTGTTGGGGGATGGTAGTCAATGGGGGCTAATGTTCTCTTATGCCGAACAACAGGTATCGGCAGGGGTGGCGGAGGCTTTGCTGATTGCTGAACCCTTTATAGCGGGTAAGTCTGTTTGTTTGATCTTGGGTGACAACCTGTTTTATGGTGCCGAGCTGCCAGTGCTATTACGCCAAGCGATGGATGATGTGCAAGGTGCCAGGGTGTTTGCTTATCGGGTCGATGATCCGACCCGTTATGGGGTGTTGACGCTGGATGAACAGGGTGGGGTGTTGGCTATCACTGAAAAACCGGTCAATCCGGCCAGTCATTATGCGGTGACCGGTCTCTATTTTTTTGATAAGAATGCCGTTGAGTTTGCTAGGCAGTTAACTCCTTCGGCCCGTGGCGAGCTGGAGATCACCGACATCAACCGTCGTTATCTGGCGCAAGGGCAACTGAAGGTCAGCTTTTTAGGTCGGGGTTGTGCATGGCTGGATACGGGCACCCCGGACAGCTTGCAAGAGGCCGGGCAGTTTATTCAGACCTTGGAAAAAAGGCAGGGATTAAAAGTGGCCAGCCCTGAAGAGATCGCCTGGCGTCAGGGCTGGATCGTGGATGAACAGTTGCAGGAGTTGGCCCAGAGGCTGGTAAAAAGTGATTATGGTCAGTATTTGCTGCGTTTGCTGACCCCTCGCTTTGGCATGACTCATGTCAACCATTCCCCCCTGAAGGAATCGCAATGACAGGATCCCCCCATGATATTTAGCCCCACGGCGCTGGCCGAGGTAATGGTATTGACACCCGAAACCTGGTCTGATCAGCGCGGTTATTTTCGGGAGTGTTTTCGTCAATCGGAGTTTGAAGGTCATTGCGGTCGCCATCGGTTTGTCCAGGACAATGTGAGCCATTCGCTGGGCGGCACCTTGCGCGGCTTGCATTACCAGCGCACTCATCCTCAAGGGAAATTGGTGCAAGCGCTTAGTGGCCGGATCTTTGATGTGGCGGTCGATATTCGTCCAACCTCGGCAAGCTATGGTCATTGGGTGGGTCATATTCTGGATGCTCAGTCGGGTGAACTGATGTGGATCCCGGCGGGGTTTGCTCACGGCTTTTATGTGCTCAGCGCCAGCGCAGATGTTTTTTATAAGTGTACCGATTATTATTTGCCGGGTGATGAAGCGGCTATTCGCTGGGATAGCGCCCAACTGGCGATAACATGGCCGTTATCTGAGCAATTTCCCTTGCTGCTATCTGATAAAGATCGTCAGGCCCCCGATTTCATCGATATGCCTTAGTGCTATCTAGTTGTTGTCAGCCATTTCAATATGGATATTTGAGAAAGAAAAATGAGCGAAAAAATGAGCGAAAAAACGCCGGTTATTCCTAACCAGTGGGTGCAAGCCCCGGCATCAGATGAGATCGATTTACGTGAGCTGATGCTGGTGCTGTGGCGTCAGAAGCTGCTTATTATGCTGGTTACCCTGGTGTTTGCTTTAGGCGGTATTGCGTATGCGCTGTTGGCACCCCAGCAGTGGTCCGCTTCGGCAGTGGTGGCTGCGCCTAAGCCGGAGGACATGACACCGATGCGGAAAGTCTCAAAGCAGGCAACTGCATTGGGTCTTGTCGGTTTTCCCAGCGGAGAAGATCTTTACAAAGAGTTTATTGGTGAGTTCAATAGTTACGAGAATCGCCGTGATTATCTCAAAGCCAGCCCTTTATTCACCGAGGTGGTAAAAAACGATGGCCTGGATGGCAAGGCGCAGGTGCGTTGGTTGCGCGACTGGAGTAAATCGGTGACGGCTCAGCCTGTAGACAAGAAGGGGGAGGCGCCGGGTGTTGAGCTCAAGTTTGCTGCCCCCACCTCCGAGAAGTCGCTGGCAATGTTGGAGGGGTATATTGACTACATTATCAAATTGCAACAAAAGCAGTTGATACAGCGACTCGCTGAACAGCGTGATCTGCAGTTGGATGGCATGAACACGGAGTATCGGATCATGCAGGAGGACACAAAACGTACCCTGCAACAGGAAATAGTAGAATTGGCGATGGCTAACAAAGTGGCCAAAGCGGCCGGTGTCAGCGCGCCACTGGAAAACTATAACGCGCAAGATCGTTTCCTCATTTCGCTGGGTTCAAAAGGTTTGGAAGAAAAGCTGTCATTGCTGAAATCCATCGACCTTGAGGTTTATCAACCCACATTGCAATCTCTGCAGGTGAAGATGGCACGCTTAAAAAGCATCTCTTTGGACGGTATTGCATTTCGCCCTTTCTCCTATCTTGACGCGCCAGATGAACCTCTTAGCCGCGACAAGCCAAAACGTCCGCTGATCGTGGTGTTGGCCACCCTGCTAGGTGGCATGCTGGGGGTGGGTATTGTGTTGGTCAAGCATGCATTTCGTCGACCCGACGAGGCATAATGGGTTTGCTAACGAACGAGAGGGGGGCGATTAGCCCCCTTTTTTATTCTCTTTCTCTGGATATCGGGTGGGCCTAAGGAGCCGGGCGGGAATGTTAACAAGACTCATGATGGTGCTATGCGTACTTTATTGGCTGTGCGGCATGCACTTTTTTATGCACAACCCAGGAGGCGCCGGGCTGTATCTTCCCTTTAACGCATGGGGATGGGTGTTTGCCTCGCTGGCTATTGGATTGGGATTGTGGCAGGTGACGTTACGCCAGCGTTTGGTCTTTTCTACATTACAAGCGGGTTTATGTATAGGATCACTCTTGCTGCTGTTCCCGATGCTCTATCCAGGTTTTGCACTCAAGGATTATGCCATTCCCCGATTGCTGGGCCTTTTTGCTGGTCTGCTGTTTTTGTTTGGACTCTATCAATGGCGCTTTAATCGGCAGCAGCGTGATCGCTTGCTCTATCTCATCCTGATTGCGATCTCGATGGAGGCCGTGCTGGGTCTGGTGCAGTTCTACCTGTTGACGACAGGTAACTGGATTGGCTATGACACCAAAGCCAATCGCCCTTACGGGATTTTTCAACAGCCAAACGTGATGGCGACGTTTATGGCGACTGGGATTGCCCTTGCCATCTGGCTGGAACTGCGTAGAGAGGGTGGTCGATTACTTATGGTGCTGCGCTATGGCGTCATTCTATCTGCAGCACTGCTGCTCGTTGTTTTGCAATCCCGAGTAGGGCAGTTAGGCGGTCTGCTAGCACTGTTTTTACTGATGCCTCAGCTTTATCGACAGCGTTTGCTATGGCGGATATTGGGTCTGGTTATTTTGGCTGTAGCGATTGGCCTGTTATCGCAATATTGGCTGGCTGGAGTAAAACGCGGATTAGAGATCTATCAGTCCGGTGGTATGCGCTCGATTTACTGGCCTTACGCGGCAAAACTGATTGCACAGGCTCCCTGGAGTGGTTGGGGATACGGCAGTTTTGAATCTGTTTTTCTTCATCACTACATGGCTGATAAAGCACTGAATCCGTCCATGGTGCAGATTGAGTACAATCTCGACCACCCCCACAACGAATTTCTCTATTGGGCTGTTGAGGGCGGTATTGCACCCATGGTCGGCATGGTGATCATGGGGGGCGCATTATTATGGCGTCTGGCAAGTGTGCGTTGGGTAAATGCCATGGGACTGCTTGCTCTGGTTACACCGATCTTGCTTCATACCCAGACGGAATACCCGCTCTACCATGCGATCGTGTTATGGTGGTTGTTGCTGACGCTGATTTATATCATCGATACCGAAATTGAAGAGACCAACCTGGCGAGTCAGGGTTTCTCATCATGGTGGGATATGGAGTGCCGCCCATGGCTGTTACTGCGATTTATGGCGATCGCTATCCCGCTGCTGGTCGTTCCCTTTATGCTCACAGCAATTCACACCGCATGGGTAGTCACCAAATATGAACGGGGTGGGTATAAAGAGCCGACTTTGCTACTTGATATCGTCAATCCCATGGCTTGGTTGACCCGAGTCGAGTTTGATGTGAACTCAGTTCGTCTGATGGTGGGCTTGCAGACAAATAACAAGACCGAACTGGAAGCTTATCTGGAGTGGGGGCAGGCATTCGTACGCCATACACCGCGTGCCAACATATACGCCAATATGGTGATCGCGCTTAATGCATTGGGTCGTACAGAGGAAGCCAATGCGATGCGAGCTGAAGCACTTAAGCTCTATCCAACCGAGCCCCTTTTAACTGGGTCTGCTTCACAGGCAGTGATTACCGGTGTTGACCAATCAGGCAAGAATATAACCAAAAATAAATAGTGCTATTTGGATACATAGAAAGCCAGCCCTTAAAAATGGCTGGCTTTTTATTGTTTACCTTCTGGACGGCCAGTATCCGAACAGTCTGTTTTCGGACGCATGCGTCTGTCAAACGGGCAATGAAAAGCATATTTGAAATGTCATTCGTTGTTCTCAACAAATTGATTAATATGTAATTTTATTGGTGGTGCCGAATGGGTTGATAGTCAATTGGGATATCCCCTCATCATCGGGTGAAGGGACAGGCTCTAGGGAAGGTGCGAATAAGTCACCAAACATAAAAATGCGCCCTTGTAAGCATTTGAATTTAATAAACTAAATTTTTCAGTTTCGTTGTGGAGGGTGCTTATTCGCACCCTCCCTAGACATGTTCATTGCTAAACAGATAGGCATAGTCTTGTCACATGATGTTGAACGTATGGTAGAAATGTTCGCTCAGGCTTATAAAGCAGGTTACCGAGTTAGTTTTGTTGGATGCTGAACTGGAAATTAATGAGTCTTGAAATACCGATGTTTCTTGAACACAAGATGGTAATCACCTCTCTACCCAGAAGATCTGCATTCCAGCCAGTTTGTTATTGATAGTGGCAAGCATTCGATCTTGATGGTGAAATTTAAGAAAAAAAGAACGTTAATATAGAAAAACTGTATGTTCTCGCGAATTGTCCATGCTATTCTGAAACGGTATCCCTGTAACCGACTTTTTGTGAGGAAATAATGAACGAGTTTCTGAAAGTTCTGCTGAACATTCGCAGTCTGCGTGCGGCTATTCGTGAGCTGCCGTTTGAGCAACTGCTGGAAGCTAAAGAGAAGTTTGATCTGGTTTACCAAGAGCGCGCCGATTCTGTTGAACAGGAGCGTGCTGAACAGGAAGAGCGTCAGCGCAAGCTGAATGAATTCACCGAAATGCTGCAGCAGGCTGGTATTGATCCTCGCGAGCTGCTGGCGACTGCCGCTGCTCCGGCTGCTGCGACTGGCGCAGCCAAGAGCAAGCGTGCTCCACGTCCGGCTAAATACAAGTACGAAGAAGATGGCCAGGAAAAAACCTGGACCGGTCAAGGTCGTATGCCGAAAGCCATTGCTGCTCAAGTAGCGCTGGGTAAAGACCTGAACGATTTCCTGATCTAATTCGTCAGGTTCAGAGATTGAATAATGCCGCCTTTGAGCGGCATTATTTTTGCCGTTTTACTCGTGGTTATCCAATCTGCCCCTTCGCCCCACTGTTATCTACATCCTCGCTTGTATCCTTTTTACCGTCGTTTCACTTCACTGTTACTTTGCTCAATATCACTCGTTGTTTGCGATTAATTTCGTCGTGCAGGATGGTAATCCCCCCGAAAAACTGGGGTGCTCATAAGTAGAATTTTCTCGTATCTTGAACGCAGGAGGTTCTACATGAAAACATCACGCTTTAGCGATGCCCAAATCATCGCCATTCTCAAGCAAGCCGAGTCCGGTTCACCCGTCCCCGAGCTGTGCCGTGAGCATGGCATCAGCTCCGCCACCTTCTACAAGTGGCGCTCCAAATTCGGTGGCATGGATGCCTCCCTCATGGCTCGCCTCAAAGAGCTGGAAGAGGAAAATCGTCGCCTCAAGAAAATGTATGCCGAGGAGCGCCTCAAGGCCGAGATCATAGCCGAGGCCATGGCAAAAAAGTGGTAACGCCATCTGCCCGCAAGGAGATGGCTACCAAGGCCGTAACGCACTTCGCCATTTCTGTCCGGCAGGCCTGCAACCTCTTCAAGGTCAGTGAAGGCTGTTATCGCTATCAACCCGTGCTTGCCGATGAAAACCTGCTTATTGCGGATTGGTTGCTGCGTATCACCGACAGCCAGCGCAATTGGGGCTTTGGCCTCTGCTTCCTCTATCTACGCAATGTCAAAGGGTTTGGCTGGAACCATAAGCGGGTCTACCGGATTTATCGGGAGCTTGAACTGAACATGCGGATCAAACCCAAGAAGCGACTGGTGCGTGAAAAGCCGGACGCATTGGCCGTGCCAGACAAGCCCAATCAGTGCTGGTCGATGGATTTTATGCATGACCAGCTCAGTGATGGCCGGTCGGTGCGACTGTTTAATGTGATCGATGACTTTAATCGCGAGGCGCTGTGCATAGAGGTTGATTTTTCATTGCCAGCCTCGCGGGTCAAGCGAGCCCTGGAGCAGGTGATCGAGTGGCGTGGCAAACCAGCGATGATCCGGTGTGATAATGGCCCGGAATATATCAGCGAGGAGCTCAAGGAGTGGGCGATGAAACAGGGGATCACCTTGGGGTATATCCAACCTGGCAATCCCCAGCAGAACGCGTACATAGAGCGGTTTAACAGAACGGTGCGTTACGATTGGTTGGCTCATCACCTGTTTGGCACACTGGAGGAACTACAAGAATTTGCAACGCAATGGCTGTGGGTTTATAACCATGAACGGCCCAACATGGCGCTAGATGGCTACACACCGAAACAGCATCTGGCAAAGGCTGCATGACCTCTACTTTTGAATGCTCCTAAAAATGGGGGGATTACC
>NZ_JBFODM010000011.1:0-3120 GCF_040908325.1 Aeromonas sp. R4-1 | reverse complement strand
CAGCTTCAAGGCTCACGAAAAAGCCTTGCGCAAAGCGCAGCAGGCGATGAGCCGCAAAGTCATATTCAGCCGCAATTGGAAGAAAGCGAAAGCCCGTATTCAGCGCATCCAGACTCATATCGGCAGTGCCCGCCGCGACTACTTGCATAAGATCTCGACCGCCATCAGCAAAAACCACGCGCTGGTATGTGTCGAAGATTTGCAGGTGCGAAATATGTCCAAGTCAGCGGCGGGCACAACTGACACGCCTGGGCGCAACGTGCGAGCCAAGTCGGGCCTGAATAAGGCTATTTTAGATCAAGGCTGGGGCGAGTTTCGGCGTCAGCTCGACTACAAGCTGGCTTGGAATGGCGGGCATTTGATAGCGGTGCCGCCGAAGAACACCAGCCGAACGTGCCCATGTTGCGGGCATATCTCGGCTGATAATCGTCAAACACAAGCTACGTTCGAATGTGTGGAGTGTGATTTTAAAGAAAACGCCGATCTAGTCGGCGCGATCAATGTGTTAAGGGCGGGACACGCCCAGTTAGCCTGTGAAGTGAGTGGTGCAATAAGGCCGCCAGCAGCAGGAACCCACCGAAGCGAATTAAGCGTAATCGCCTAACCGCAGTAGGAATCCCCGTCCTTTAGGGCGGGGAGGATGTCAAGGTTTCAAATTGGGTTTGTAGGCCTGACCGAGTCGCTCGTTCAGGCGGATCAGAAAATCCTCGATCCGCGCCCGGTTGGTACCCAAGTCGCTGCGCCCCTGACGGGAGGCCGATCGCATATCGATGCGAGTCTCTTTCGGGCCGGCAAAGACCCGCAGCGCCACATCATCCTGAAAGCCGAACCAGCCGGTGGTGACCACTGCATCCAGACCATCCGGGCTCGGTCGTACCTGCCAGCCCAGCTCCTGCATCAGTTCGCTGGCTTCAATCACCACTTCGGCAGGGGAGGCCCTGGTAAAGAGAGGACCGGGTTTTGCCTCAACTGCTTTCAGCGGGGCGCTATTAATTGGCAGATCCTGCTCGGTTCTAAGCTCCGCCGCCCAGCGCAGCAGGGGGGGATTGTAGGGATCGGTACTCACATCGTTGATCAGCGGCATGCGCAGCGCCTGCACCACAAAGAGCAGCGGCAGCAACAGCGGCAAGGCGCCAAAGCCGTTGGCGTAGCGGTTGCGGCTCCAGGGCAGGCGCACCAGCAGGATAAGGGAGACAAGCGCTCCGATGAGACAGATCGCAAAACCTATCCACCAGGGCCAGAGATGGAAGCGGCTGCCGAGGGCGCCAGCGAGCGGGAGTAACCAGGCCAGCAGGGGCCACAAGCAAGAGCGGGGCATAGCACGGGATCCATCGTCGAATGTGGACAATGCCGAGAAGGATAAACTTAATTGTCTGATAACGTTAGTAAATTGATGCGAGTTTGGCGTTGTTTCAGCCAGTTTTGCGAGGGGGGATGCAGAGGTCGGTGAAGCCCGCCTGATGCGAGCTTCACCGAGAGAATGGTCAGTTGCGATGGTTTAATTGCGATAGAGCACTTTGATCAGATGGAAGCCGAACTTGGTGCGCACCGGCCCCAGTACCTTGAGCAGTTCGCCCTTGAATACGGCATCGTCGAAGGGCTTGACCATATCCCCTTTATTGAACTCCCCCAGATCGCCGCTACGTTTTGCAGAGGCGCAGGTGGAGAAGCGCTTGGCCATCTGGCCGAAGTCGGCTCCCTTCTCGATCTTCTCCTTGATCTCCATACACTGTTTTTCGGTCTTGACCAGAATGTGCTGGGCACAGGCTTTTTTCATCGGGGCGCTCCTGGGCGTGATGGCGAAGGTTGTTAATGCCAAGTGTGGTGGCAAATGGGGGCGCAAGAGTACCCCAATTTGCCACCGGCGTCAGCCATCACAGCCCGCCGTTTACCGGCGCTGGTCAGCCCTATTATTGGCGAGCGCGGGTGGCTAGCACGGCGCGGGGGCGAGCTTGCCAGATGATCTCCAGCCCGAGCAGGGCGTAGAGGCTCCAGATGGCCAGCGGATTGAGCCACTCGCCCCCCAGTTGCAGGGTCATCAGGGCGCAACCTGCCAGCAGCAAGGTGATGCCTGGCAGCCGCCAGTGGGCGGGCAGCGGGGCCAGCATCGCCATCGCCAGCAGAATACCGAGGCCAAACGGCAGATTCAGGGCGGTAAAGGCCAGTGCCTGTTGGCCACTCATGCCGGTCAGCAGGGCCAGCAGGGCGCTGCAACAGGCGAGGAAGGTGATGAACTCGAGACGATCGGCAATATAGTCAGCCATCTGTTCGCTACGTGTATGCATGATGTGTCTCCTTCAGTTGATGGTTCAAGTGTGAGGGAGTGACGTCTGCAAAGGCAGCGGGATAATTCGATTGCGCTGAACGAGCAATTCTTAATCACCCGCTACGGCGGGCTTTGGCGTGTGCCGGGCCTGCTAAACCGTGAGGGTGGGGCGATGCCGACAAACTCTGTCGTGGTGGGTTTCTGGTGTTGACATCCTCCCCGCCCTAAAGGACGGGGATTCCTACTGCGGTTAGGCGATTACGCTTAATTCGCTTCGGTGGGTTCCTGCTGCTGGCGGCCTTATTGCACCACTCACTTCACAGGCTAACTGGGCGTGTCCCGCCCTTAACACATTGATCGCGCCGACTAGATCGGCGTTTTCTTTAAAATCACACTCCACACATTCGAACGTAGCTTGTGTTTGACGATTATCAGCCGAGATATGCCCGCAACATGGGCACGTTCGGCTGGTGTTCTTCGGCGGCACCGCTATCAAATGCCCGCCATTCCAAGCCAGCTTGTAGTCGAGCTGACGCCGAAACTCGCCCCAGCCTTGATCTAAAATAGCCTTATTCAGGCCCGACTTGGCTCGCACGTTGCGCCCAGGCGTGTCAGTTGTGCCCGCCGCTGACTTGGACATATTTCGCACCTGCAAATCTTCGACACATACCAGCGCGTGGTTTTTGCTGATGGCGGTCGAGATCTTATGCAAGTAGTCGCGGCGGGCACTGCCGATATGAGTCTGGATGCGCTGAATACGGGCTTTCGCTTTCTTCCAATTGCGGCTGAATATGACTTTGCGGCTCATCGCCTGCTGCGCTTTGCGCAAGGCTTTTTCGTGAGCCTTGAAGCTG
>NZ_JBFODM010000010.1:0-13970 GCF_040908325.1 Aeromonas sp. R4-1 | reverse complement strand
TGGCGGTGAGGGAGGGATTCGAACCCTCGATACGTTGCCGTATACACACTTTCCAGGCGTGCTCCTTCAGCCACTCGGACACCTCACCAAATTTTCGTTCGCTGCGCTGTTGCGCTGGAACGGGGCGTAATTTAGGGGAAAGGACTGTGTGGGTCAACCTCTTTTCCCCTTATTTTTCATAATCTTTTCCGAATGCCTAACCCTTGCGCAGAATGCCGGTTTTTTAAACCGGATCAGGGCTTGTCGAGGATGATCAGGCTGTCCGGCAGCTCGTTTTGAGCCCGGGTGGCCGGGAAGGCATCGGTCAGAATGGCGCTAACGCGCTCTACGCACTCCAGAAAACCCTGTTCGATCTCCTTGTTGCGCACTCGCGCCACGAAGTCGTCGATGATCTCCTGCCACTGGCCGTTGTCGATATGCTGGGCGATGCCATCATCCACCAGTATTTCTACATAGTGTTCGGCGGCCGAGACGAAGATCAGCACCCCGAGCCGGTCGCGGGTGCGGTGCAGCCCCTGCTCGACAAATTGCAGGCGAGCCATCAGGGCCGCCCGGTGCTGGCGAACCTTCTTCGGGATGAGCCGCATCTTGATGGGGGTCCAGTGGAACAGCAGGCTCAGCAGCAGCCAGACCGACCACTGCACCAGCAGGATTTCGTACCAACCGAGCCAGAAGCCGAGCTGGAACACCAGCAGCGGGGTGAGCATCGCCAGCAGCGCCGCCCAGAGGGTGGGAATGTAGCGATAGCCATCGCTGGCCGGGGCCAGCACGGTGACCAGTTCAGCATCAGTCTCTAGCTCCGCTTCGCGCACCTTGGCCTGAAGCGTGTGGAAGAACTGTTTAGAAATCATGATTTGTCTCTTTACTCCTGTTACCAGCCACCGGAGGCTCCGCCACCGCCAAAACTGCCGCCGCCACCGCTGAATCCGCCGCCGGAGCGACCACCAAAGGAGCCGGCACCCAATCCACCGGCCATGTAGGCCGACCGACGTCGTCCTCCCGGACCACCGCCGCCACCCCCGCGCAGGTTGTGGAGCACGATCATCGCAATCACCACCAGAATAAACAGCCAGGGGCCGCCACCGTTGTCACTCTTTGGCTGCTCGACCGGCTGATACTCTCCGGCGAGTGCCTTCATGATGCTCTGGCTGCCCGCCATGATCCCGGCCACCATATCGCCGCGCTTGAAGGCGGGCAGGATGCGGCCATGGATGATGTTGGCTGCGATGGCGTCGGGCAGGGCGCCTTCCAATCCATAGCCTACCTCGATGCGAACCTTGCGCTCATCCTGGGCGATCAGCAACAGCACGCCATTGTTTTTGCCTTTCTGGCCGATCCCCCAGTGGCGACCGAGCTGGTAGCCGTACTCCTCGATGGTCTCCCCATCGAGGCTGTCGACGGAGACCACCACCAGCTGGATACCGCTGCGCTTTTCAAAGGCGGCCAGCTGTTGGGTCAGTTGATGGGCCTGTTTGCGGGACATAAGACTGGCTTCATCCACCACCCGTCCGCTCAGCGTCGGGAAGTCCGGCGCCGCTTGCAGGGCACTGGCCCAGAGCAGCAGACAGGGAAGAAACCAGCGCAGCATCATCTTCATTGGAAGCTGACCTTGGGCGCCTCATCGGCACCGGGTTTGGCACTGAAACTGGGTTTGGCTTCCAGATCCGAGTAGAGCAACTTGGACCAGATGACGCCGGGGAAGGTGCGGATCTCGGTATTGAACTGGCGTACCGCCTCGATATAGTCGCGGCGTGCCACCGAGATGCGGTTCTCGGTTCCTTCCAGTTGGGCCTGCAGGGCAAGGAACTGCTGATCCGCTTTCAGCTCGGGGTAGCGCTCTACCACCACCATCAGGCGAGAGAGGGCGCTGGAGAGCTGGTTCTGCGCCGCTTCAAACTCCTTGAGCTGGGCAGGATCGCTCACCTGCACGCTGCCTACCCGGGCACGGGCATCGGTGACCGCCTTGAGGGTCTCCTGCTCATGGCTGGCGTAGCCCTTGACGGTGGCGACCAGATTGGGAATGAGATCGGCACGGCGCTGATACTGGTTCTCCACCTGTCCCCAGCTCGCCTTGACCTGCTCATCCAGGGTCGGAATGTTGTTCATGCCGCAGCCGGTCAGGCCGAGCAGCAGGGTCAGGGTCAACAGGCTCTGCGTGGTTCTGCGCCAGAGTGATGTGGCCATCTTGTTGTTCTCCTTTGGTATTTCGAGTCGATAGTGCGCCATGGATGGTGTACGACCAAGAGTGCATCACCATACCAGCTTGGGGTCAGTTGCCACAACGCGCAGGTAGCTCAGGTCGCTTGTTGATGCCGGATACCTTGGGCAGCTGGGGCTTGTCTTTGAGCCAGGATGCCAGCTCTTCCCCGCAGCCATTGCCGGGCGGAATGGGGGCCTGAGGTTCACAATCGGGGCTGCCTGCCGGGCAGCGCAGCCGCACATGGAAGTGGCTGAAGTGGCCCACCCAGGGGCGTAGCTTGGCGACCCAGGGTTCGTTACCAGCCTGCTGGCAGACCGCGGATTTGATCACCGGATTGACGAAGATGCGGGCCACCTCGGGTTTGCTGGCCGCCAGCCGCAGCAGGGTGAGCTGCTGGGGGCCAAAGCGGCCCGGTAACATCTTGTAGCTGGGTTCGTCGATCAGCGCCCACTCCTTGGGGGCATCCTGCTCCCATTTGCTGATGGGACGGTTGGCCATGCGAAACCAGATATCGGCATCGAGTCCGGTCTGATGGCTTCGATGGCCGGAGGTAAAGGGGCCGCCCCGAGCCATCGCCAGATCGGCGATGTAGAGATCCGGCAGCCCGGCCATGCGGGTCTGGTTAGCCAGCGCTTGCAGATAGTGGATGAGGTCGGGGTGGCCGTAGTAGCGCAACCGTTTGGTGCGGATCACCTGATAACCTGGCCCTTCGAGGGGCAGGGATACGCCGTTTTTCAGGCAACCGGCGGCATAACCACCGATGGCTTCCGCTTGCAATACAGTCGCCAGCAACAGGGACGTCAGCATGTGCGTGCTCCTTGTCTTGCTTCGAGTCGGCTCAGTAGTACGAACAGACTCAAACATATAAATAAATAGGCTGCGGCCACCAGCAGCCAGATCTCGTAGACCAGTCCGCTGGAGTTGGCCATCTCGGTGCCGACGAAGGTGAGCTCCTGCACCGAGATAAGGGAAACGATGGCGGTATCCTTCACCAGCGCGATGAGCTGACCGGTGAGGGGGGGCAACATCAGCAGCATGGCCTGCGGCAGGATCACATGGCGCAGCCGCACCCAGGGAGAGAGCCCGAGGCTCTGCGCCGCCTCCCACTGGCCACGGGGGATAGCGGCCAGCCCGGCGCGGACGATCTCGGCGACGAAGGCTGCGCTGATCATGCCAACGCAGAGGGTGCCTGAGATGAGGTTTTCCCAGCGGGCAGGTGGGCCAAACAGCGCCTCTTGCCACGGGGAGAGTGATACGGTGCCGAGCCAGCGGGAGAGGCCGCTCGAAGGCAGCAGCTGGTTGGCGATAAAGAAGTAGAAGATGAAGATAAAGACCAGCGGCGGCAGATTGCGGATCAGCTGGATAAACAGGGTCGCGGGCATCACCAGCCAGGGGCGGCGGCTGAAGGCGGCTACCCCCAGCGCAGTACCGAGCAGCAGCGCCAGCACCATGCCGAGCAGGGCGATGCGCAAGGTGGTGAGCAGACCGCTGAAAAAGTAGGGCAACTCGCCGTGAGGGCTGGGGGTGAACAGCAGGTCGAAGGCTTCATGCCAGTGCCACTGATAGGCCACCCCGATGTGCAGGCGGCTGGCCAGCCAGAGGCCAGCCAGCAGCAGGATCAGGGCGATCGCCCCATCCAGCCAGTTGATGTTCCGACATGGCCCACGGACGATGCGTCGGATGGTCTCTTTTAGAGCAATCAGCATCAGGGGTTGGCGACCTGCGCTTCCCACGCCAGCGATTTGAACCAGTAGTCATGGCGCGCCTTGAGCCAGCCATCGGCCTGACGGGCGGCGATCCACTCGTTGAACTGTTCAGCCAGGGCATCATCCCCCTTGCGCAGGGCAAAGCCTTCATCGCCTTGTGCCAACGGCTCGGCAAACGGCATAAAGAGGGCATCCGGGTGGCGCAGCGCCTCTTGTTCGGGTTTCGGGGAAGAGGAGAGGGCGCCGTGGGCGCGGCCGTTCAGCACCTCCTGAAATACCTGTGACTCGTCATCAAACTGGCGCAGGGTGGCCTTGGGGAAGTGTTCTTTTGCCACCTGTACCGGTGAGGCGCCACGGCGTACCGCCAGGATCACCCCGCGCTGGTTGAAGTCCGCCACGGTTTTCTTCTCTTTGGCCATGGTGCTGGAGGCGGCCAGCTGCACCCCCGAATGGGAGTAGGCCTGGGTGAAGCGCACGCTCTTCTCCCGCTCGGGGGTGATGGTGAGGCCGCCGATGATGACGTCATACTTTTTCGCCAGCAGGGAGGGGATGATGCCATCCCAGGCGGTAGGCACGAACTCTACCTGCCAGCCGTTATCTGTGGCGAGGCGACGGGCCACGTCAATCTCGAAACCGATCAGGGCCCCCTGCTTGTCGCGCATCGCCCAGGGGGCGAAGGTGGACATGCCGACCCGCAGGGTACCGCTCTGCTCGATCTGTGCCTGGGTGTCGGAGGGGGCAGTTTGTGCCAGTGCCGGAGTGAGCAGGCTTGTCAGTAGCAGGGCAGCGCCCGACAGGGTGGTCTTGAATGACAGATTCATGGTTAGCGTCCTTGTTGATCCGGATTCAGGTGACGGGCCAGCGCCCGCGAACAGGCTGACAGCGTCAGGGTTAACAGCAAATAGAGGGCAGCTACGGTAAACCACACCTCAAAGGTCAGAAACGTATCGGCAACCAGAGTACGCCCTTCGTTGGTCAGATCGAAGATGGCGATCACACTCACCAGCGCCGAATGTTTGATAAGGGAGACCAGCTCGTTGGTGAGCGGCGGCAAGGTGATGCGCACCAGCTGGGGCAGGATCACCTTGCGCAGGGTGATGGTTCGCGACAAGCCAAGAGAGTGGGCCGCCTCCCACTGTCCTTTGGGAATGGCCTGTACGCCTGCACGCAAGACCTCGGCGGTGAAGGCACCCTGATAGAGGGAGAGGCTCAACACGGCGCAGGCAAGGGGGGCCAATCCCAGCATGGGGCCAAGCAAGAAATAGAGAATATAGAGTTGCACCAGCTGGGGCGTGGTGCGCACCAGCGCCAGATAGGCGATGGCGAGCCAGGGGCCGAGCCGGGAGGGGACCAGCCGCAGGCTGACCACGCACACCCCGATCGCCAGAGTGCCCAGCAGACTGAGCAGCGCCACCTGCAAAGTGACCAGCAGGCCGTTTAGCAAGGGGCCGGCATAAAAGGTTCCCTCATCCCATTCGCCGAGAAAGGGCAACACCCGCGGCCACTGCCACTCATAGCCCATCTGGCGAGCGCCGCTATAGAGCGCCCAGCCCAGTAGCGCACAGAGCATCACAGTGCCTGACAACCAGCCGAGCAGGCGGGGGCGATTGAGCCTAGCCATGATAGCTGAGCACCTGTTCGAGGAAGGCCCGGGTACGCGGGTGACGAGGGGCGTTGAACAGCTGGGCGGGCGGGGCCGACTCGATGATTTTCCCCTCATCCATAAAGAGCACCCGATCCGCCACTTGACGGGCAAAGCCCATCTCGTGAGTGACGCAGATCAGGGTCATCCCCTCGTCAGCCAGCTCGCGGATCACATCGAGCACTTCGCGGATCATCTCGGGATCGAGGGCGGAGGTGGGCTCGTCAAACAGCATCAGCTCGGGTTGCATGCAGAGGGAGCGGGCGATGGCGACCCGCTGCTGCTGGCCGCCGGATAGCTGGTGGGGGTACTTGTCGGCCTGCGCCTGAATGCGCACCCGCTCGAGCAGCCCGAGCGCTCGGGCTCTGGCCTCCTGAGGGCGCAACC
Organism: Aeromonas sp. R4-1; assembly: GCF_040908325.1. Taxonomy (NCBI): domain Bacteria; kingdom Pseudomonadati; phylum Pseudomonadota; class Gammaproteobacteria; order Aeromonadales; family Aeromonadaceae; genus Aeromonas; species Aeromonas sp. R4-1. The sequence continues at coordinate 8,035 of NZ_JBFODM010000010.1, read as the reverse complement.
CCAGGGTATGCACCGGCGCCACCATCAGGTTCTCCAGCACCGTCATATGGGGGAAGAGGTTGAACTGCTGAAACACCATGCCGACCCGACCTTGCAGGCGACGCAAGTAGGCGGGGGTTACCGGCTCGCCAAACAGGAATAGCTGGCCGCCATCGATCCCCTCCAGCCCGTTGATGGTGCGGATCAGGGTCGATTTTCCCGAGCCTGACGGGCCACAGATGACCCACTTCTCTCCCCGTTCAATGGTGAGATCGATGTGATGAAGAGCCTGAAAGTCGCCATAGAATTTGTCGACGCCACAAAAGCGCACACAGGGTTGCGAGCTGGTCAAGAAGCGGGTTCCACTGAGAATCATTTACGCCATGGTATTGATTTTATAGGGGGATGACAAAGAAAACCCCCTTGTCAGCATCCTGATGCCTATTCACAATGGCGCCATTTCGTGATGACAGGAGCTTTTCATGCGTATTACATCCTTGCTTGCCGGTTCCCAGGTGCAGCTGTTGATGCCGCCAGCGGTTCGCTATCGCTGCGTCATTTTTCTGTTGTTGCTGGTGAGTTGGGGCGTGGTGGCGGCCTCCTTGTGGGATGGTTGGGGCGCCATGGCGCTGCTCAACTGGGTGGGCGTGGTCTTTGGTGGCATCACCGGGATCATGGTGTCGCTGCCCCGCAGCTGGCAGCCCTGGCGCCTGGCGGAGCTGGGGTGGGATGAACAGCATATCTATCTGCTCAATGGCAACAAGGATGAAGCGCTGGCACTGCCCCGCAGTCAGTTGGTGGCGCTCGAACGGGAGCGGCGAGTGGGTCACGACGGCCAGTGGCTCGACTTCAGCCTCGATCTGCAACTGAGTGAAGAGGAGCTGGCGGCGGCCATGGCCTTGCTGGATCTCAAGGCGGGGGAGCTCCATCTGGTGAGCCCGTCTGTCTATCGCTTCGGCTTTAAACGGGCCTGGCACGGTCGCCGGATGCTGGCGCAACGGTTGTCAGATCTGCAATCGGCCTGAGTCGACTATTTTCTCGACAATTCCCGGCAAAGCTCAGATACTGCCAGTGACTCGAATTGATCTTGTCTGCACTGTTAACCCAAGAGATCAATCACTTGACGACTGTGTGGAGAAGGCCACGGCATGAAGCCATGGCAGGTCCGGCATAGGGGTTGTGCCCTTACCGTTATGCTGGGAATTGCATAGAGAAGGCACCTTGAATCGAGAGTGGATGGCATGAAGATTTACGTAGGAAATCTGTCGTACCGGATGACGGCCGACGAACTGAAAACCCTGTTCAGCCAGTTTGGACAGGTCGACAAGGTTGATATCATCATCGACCGCGATACCGGCCAGTCAAAGGGGTTTGGTTTTATTGAAATGCCGGTCAATGGTGATGCCGAAAAGGCTATCGCTGGTCTGCATGGCACAGAAGTCGGTGGCCGTACCATCACCGTCAACCAGGCCAAACCGAAGACAGATGCTCCCCGTGGTCGCCCGCAACAGCGCCACCGCTAAGGTACCTCGGCAATAAATAAACGGCATGGGTTTCCCCCATGCCGTTTTTGTTTCTGGACGTTTTGTTGTTATCAGGGGACGTCGTAACCGAGCGCCGCCTTGCGGATGCGGAACCACTGCTGGCGATTGAGGACGATGGATTCGGCGGCCACGGCGGCAGCAATCCGCTCCCGCTTGCCGGAGCCAATCAATGGCAGCGGCTGGCTTGGCAGCATCATTACCCAGGCGTAGACCACCTGCTCGATAGTCTGGGCGCCCACTTCCTGACGGATCTGCTCCAGTTCGGCACGCAGCGGGGCATTGGCGTCATCGCAGAACAGTCGGCCACCGCCGAGACATGACCAGGCCATCGGCTTGATGCCAAGCTGCTGGCACTGATCCAGGGTACCATCGAGGGTCCCTTCCTGATGAAGCGGCGAGATCTCCAGCTGGTTGGTGACCAGCGGGAAGGGGAGGCGCGATTGCAGTAGCTCGAACTGACGGGCGGTGAAGTTGGATACCCCAGCGTGCTTGATCTTGCCCGCCTGTTTCAGGGTGATAAAGGCGTCGGCCACTTCATCTGCGTTCATCAGGGGATCCGGGCGGTGGATCAGCAGCAGGTCCAGATGGTCGGTGCCGAGCTTGCGCAGCGAGGCCTCGGCGCTGGCGATGATATGGTCCTTGCCGGTGTTGTAGTGGTTGAGAGCATGCTCCGGCTTGGCGGTGAGGGCGATACCGCACTTGGTGACGATCTCCATCCGGCTGCGCAGGGAAGGCTCGAGGCGTAGGGCGTGACCAAAGGCCTCTTCGCACTGGTAGCCACCATAGATATCGGCGTGATCGATGGTGGTGACCCCCAGATCCAGATGATATTTCATCAGATCGAGCAGAGCGGCCGGAGAGAGCTGCCACTCCATCAGGCGCCAGTAACCCATGATGAGGCGAGAGAAGGTGGGGCCTTGCGGATGCAGGGCGACACGGGATACAGACATGGTTGACTCCTTGAAAAACACGATGCGAAAACGATGTGCAACATAGATGACTGCGGGCATCTTGGCCTCATGTGGCTGGCAAAGCAATAATGGGCAGTGGCATGATTCGAACTTTGGTTCTGATCGCAGAGTAGGGGAGAGAGTTGGATGGAAGGATTTGCCGAGCGCTTGCAGAGCCTGATCGGGGAGATGAGCGTGAGCGCTTTTGCCCGCAAGGTGGGGCTCAGTGAAGCGCTGATCCGCAAATATTTGAAGGGAGCCGAGCCTGGCCTGGCGCGGGCCAACCAGATCGCCATGGGGGCCAACTGCTCGCTGGAGTGGCTGGCAACCGGCTGCGGTTATCTCTACCGTCAGGCGGAAGTGGTAGACAGGGAGGCGCTGGCAGCGGCGCAGCTACTGCTGGGCGAGCAGCAACCCGGGGTGGGGCTGCCCGATGAGGAGGCACTGGTCACCCTGCTCGCCTATTACCAGTTTTTGCGCACCCACAAGAAAGCTGACGGTTTTCTCGACTTGGCGCTGGCGCGGGAGTTTGGTCGCCATCTGGGGGAAGCGTGATGAGGGGCATATTACCCTTTGGTCGTGTCACGGCCGGTTGATTATTCTGATACGCTCTAAGCAAGATAACTCTCCATGGAATGGGCGATGAGCTACTTGATCCTCGGAAGCGGTGCGCTGGGCTCGGCGCTGGCAAGAGAGCTGATGGCAAGGGGAGAGTCCTTCCTTCTGGCCGGGCGCACCTATCCAAAAGGGATCGAGATGGGGGCCTTCTTCCCGCTGCAAGAGGTGGACGCCATCTCGTTCGACGCCCTGTTTACCCTCTACGACACCGATCCGCTCCCCACTGTGGTGATCAACACCATCGGCGTGTTGCACGATGTCAGCTTTATGCCGGAGCGACGGGTCGAAGAGGTGCACCCCAAGTGGCTGTGCGACAGCCTGCTTGCCAATGCCTGGCCAACGCTGGCGCTGGCTGCCCGTTTCAGCCGGTTGATGGGTAATGACCATCCACTGTGGCTCTGTGCCATCTCTGATCTGGCGGGCTCCATCACCTCCAATCTGGAGGGGGGACGTTACAGCTACCGGATGAGCAAGGCGGCCCTCGACATGGGGGTGAAAACTCTGGCCCTCGAGTGGGCGCAGCGTTTCCCGCAAGCAGGGGTGGTAGCCGTTGCGCCCGGCTTGATGGACTCCCCGATGAATACCCCCTTTCTGAGCGAGTTGCCCGCGGATCAATTGCAGGATCCTGCCGAGGTGGCGGTGAAACTGCTCAATCTCATCAAGGGGTTATCGTTGACCCAATCGGGTCAGCTACTGGATCTCAACGGTCAGCCGCTGCCTTGGTAAATCCCGCCTGCGGGTTCTATGGACGTCTATTGGCTTCACATTCTGCTCATGCGCCCCTTGCCAAGCGAGGGGCGCATGGCTAACGTCACTCCCCTGTTTCAGGAGGGATCTCATGCGCTATATCGATTTACGAAGTGACACCGTCACCCAGCCTACTGACGCCATGCGTCAAGCCATGCTCCACGCCGAAGTCGGTGACGATGTCTATGGTGAAGATCCGGGCGTCAACGCGCTGGAGGCCTTTGGGGCCAGATTGCTGGGCAAACAGGCGGCGCTGTTTGTGCCGTCCGGCACCATGTCCAATCTGTTGGCGGTGATGAGCCACTGTCAGCGCGGTGAGGGGGCCATCCTCGGCAACGCCGCTCACATCTATCGCTATGAAGCGCAGGGGAGTGCCGTGCTGGGCTCTGTAGCCCTGCAACCCTTGCCGATGCAGCGCGATGGCACGCTGGCATTCGATGATATCAAAGCTGCGCTGGCCCCTGATGATGCCCACTTCGTCCAGACTCGCCTGATCTGCCTTGAGAACACCCACAACGGCAAGGTGCTGCCGCTCTCCTATCTGCAGGAGATGGGGGCATTCGTTGCCGAGCGCGGTTTGAAGCTTCATCTCGATGGCGCCCGGCTCTTTAACGCCGCCGTGGCCAGCGAGACCCCGGTCGAGGTGATCGCTGCACCGTTTGACAGTATCTCGATTTGTCTCTCCAAGGGGTTGGGCGCACCGGTGGGCTCGCTGCTGGTGGGCAGCCACGATTTCATCGCCCGTGCGCGCCGCCTACGCAAGATGCTGGGAGGTGGCATGCGTCAGGCGGGGATTCTGGCGCAAGCCGGTCTGTTTGCCCTCGAGCAGCACGTGACCCGTCTGGCCGATGATCACCGCCGTGCCAAACGGCTGGCCGAAGGATTGGCTGCACTGCCGGGCATCGAGCTCGACCTCTCGCTGGTGCAGAGCAACATGGTGTTCCTGCGGCTGCATGAGGGGGAATCGGCCCCTCTGCTCGCTTTTATGAAGGAGCGGGGGATCCTCTTCTCCGGTTACGGCGAGCTGCGGCTGGTGACCCATCTGCAAATCAACGATGACGATATTGAAGAGGTGATCGACGCCTTCACCGAGTATCTCGGAGCGCGTTGAGACGGCTGGTCAGGTAGAGGTTATACCGATACCTGTTTATACCGAAATAACAGAGGGCGCCGCGGCGCCCTCTGTTATTTGCAGCAAGCTCAAGCCTGCCGCTGGCCGCTCATCAGCATGGCCTCATCGGTGGCGTCGTAGATCATCACCGCGATGTGGGTCACCTGACCGCCGAAATCGACCAGTGGCACCAGCGTCAGGTTCTGGAACATATGGGGGGCCGAGCCGGTAATGGGGCGATAGTTGGAGAAACGCAGCAGATAGGGCTTCTGCTCCCAGGTGCTGAAGGCGCGGTTGTTGAGCTTGAAGACCATGTTGGCCTTGCGCTCGAACCAGGTTCTGTCCACATCGGGGAAGAGCTCGAACAGTACGCCATCGCGCACGTCACTGGCCAGTCGGCCGCTGTGGCTCTCCATAAAGCCGTTCCACACCTGTACCTTGTACTCCTTGTCGAGCACTACCAGGCCTACGTCCAGGTTCTGGACTATGTTCATCAACCAATGAAATTCACGGATTTCCATAGTCACTCCTAGAGCATGTGCATGATTTTGTTGTTCATGGTGGCGATGGAATCTTCGGTAAACAGCAGCAGCAGATCACACTGCACCGCGTAATCCTGGATCCGGTAGTTGATCTCGATGGCGAGCGTGCGGCGCCAGCGACTCTTGTTAGTGTTGATCAGCTCGTTGATGGGTCTGTGCTGGCCGAGCACCACCGGGTGGCCCTGACTGAAGGGGGTGTCGAGCTGGTTGGCGTAGCCGCGCAGGAAGGCGCCGATCAGCACGTTGGCGGTATCCATCAACAGCTCCAGTTCGGCGGTGCGATCCAGCGTCCCCTGATGGTTCATCAGCTTGGCCAAATCTTTGAAGCTGGAGTCATGGAACAGGATCAGCGCTTCACCGGCGATCCCCGCTCCGATAAACCCCTGACAGACGGCGGAGAGGGTATCTGAATCCGCAGCGGCCGAGAGGGCCATATGCAACTCTGATACTTCCAGTACGTTGACGTTGGGGATAGGCAGTACCACGAAGGCTTTGAGCAGACGAGCCAGCAAGTCGGCCGCCTGACCCATGGAGACGTTGGCCAGCTCCTGATAGACATCGCGGATTTCGGGGGTGATCTTGACGCCTGCATCGGCTACCACGCCGCTTGTCAGCTGCTCGGGGGTGCTTGGTTGACCGCTCGGGGCGGCACTCCAGAAATCATGCTTTTTGAGCAGGGCGAGCAGGGTCTCGGGGGCCGCGGGTTTCTTGATGAAATCGAGCGCCCCCAGCCCCATGACCCGTTGATAGGCCTCTGGCTGGATATCCCCGGAGACCACGATCACCTTGTTGCGCAGACCCTCCCGTTGGAGGGTCTCCAGTACGCCGTAACCGTCCATTTCCGGCATGGTCAGATCGAGGAAGATGAGATCGCCATGACCCATCAGCACCTGTTCGATCCCTTCGAGACCATTGGCTGCGTAGTGCAAATCGACTTTCCAGTCGGCCGGGAGCGCCCGCGCCAGCTGTTTGCGGGCGAACCCGGAGTCATCACATATCAATACATTCATGGCGTTAGGCAGGCTCTGTTGGCAAGGGATGCTATAAGTGTGGCCCGCTAACGGTCAGATGCAATGGGTGAGGCTATCACCTTGTGAAAATTGGTTGTCCCACTGCCGATTGCGATAGCGTGCTGAGTATTTTTCAACAAATTCAACGAACATCTTAACACGCAACGGAGCGAACTGGTGCTGGCAACACAACATGTAGAAGGGGCGATTGCCGGTTTGCCAGTCGGTCAGTACCGGCACCAGCTGCTCGTCATGGAGGAAGCTGCTCAGATAGTGCAGCGGGGCGTTGACGATCCCCAGATGACGTCGGGCTGCGCGTACCGCGGCCTGGGTCTGGTTGACGGTCAGTTTGGCGCTGCGTTTGATGCAGACGCTCTGGCCATCCTTGTCGGTCAGCTGCCAGTGCTGGTGAGGCCAGCAGTAGATGAGATCGTGCTCTTCCAGCTGGTTGGGATGGGAGGGGGTGCCCTTTTTGGTCAAATAGAGTGGTGAGGCAAACAGGCCGTACTCGATATGGCCGAGACAGATCGCATTTGGCAGCGACTGGGGCAGCTCACCGTTGAAGAACACCAGATCCCGATCATTGTCGAACAGGTGCTGGTGGTCATTGGTCTGGGTGATATCGAACTGTACCTCGGGATAGTGCAGCCCGAATTCGGCCAGCATATCGATGAGGATGGTGTTGGAGAGTGCGATCGGCGCAGCTATCCGGATAAGCCCGGTGATGTCGGCCTCTTGACCCTGGATCTCGCTGGTGGCCTGCTCGATTTGTGCGAGTGGCGTGCAGAGACGTTCGTAGTATCTGAGGCCATCATCGGTAAGGCGGAGCTTGCGGGTAGAGCGATGTAGCAGGGAGCAACCCAGTTGCTCTTCCAGCTGGGAAATGCGTCGACTGATGGTGCCTGTTGGCATGCCCAGTGCGGCTGCAGCGTGGGAGAATCCTCCCTCTTGCACCACCTTGACGAACAGGTAGAACTCTTCAATGTGCTTCATAAACGCTGTTCTGGGTGTAACAAGGGGGCAACCATAAAAAGAGCGTTCCGGGTTGGCAAGGGTAATTCAGCGTTTAATTGATCTGGATTCGATTTCTGTTGATACCAGTTATCCACCCGCCCGTCATCTCAGTTTCCCCACGCTGGTGATTATTTCGGCATGATGCCAAATGGTACTACGGCAGTGATGTTTGCCATATTCCCTGATTGATTCCGCTATAACCGCGAGCGAAGGCCGATATTGCAACCTGATGGAAGGGCGCCGGGTTGCTCTGCGTGCTCAGCTGGGGCAGTTTTCCATCCCCAGTCAATGTGATGCAGATCATATATTCGGGTTTTGATCATTGCCTGTTGAAAAATGAATTTGGGGTATATCAATTCCGCCTTAGTGAACTATTTTTGTCCGTTTTGGCGTTTTTTTGGCTGTTTATCCATCCGCTTGGTTAATTAAGGAAGGTGCGAATAAGCGGGGAAATTCTTCTCGGCTGACGCAGTCATTTCATTTCTTCATGTTTGAGCCGATTTTTTCTCCCGTAAATGCC